>URZF01000006.1 GCA_900552255.1 uncultured Eubacteriales bacterium
AAAATTCACGATCTGCCGCTTTCTCCTCTTGATAAAATCATAAAAAGCGTTATAATAAAGGAAAGATACGGAAAGGGGTTCCTGATATGATTTGGGCTTGGCTGCTCGGTATGCTTGCCGTGATTGCCATTTTGCTTACGGCAATCGCTTTTGTATGTCTCCGTATGGTGTTCGGCGCGAGATGCGACGCAGACCCGTCGCTCCGGTATTTTACGCATGAGGATTTCGACGGTATGCGGGCACAGCCCGTTTTCTTTCCCTCCGACAAAGGGCAGCTTCTGCGCGGCGCAGTCTATACCTGCGGGAGGAGCGAGGCGCCGGCGGGACTTGTTGTATTTGCGCACGGCATGGGCGGCGGGCATCTCAGCTATATGACGGAAATCCATACCTTCGCCGCCGCGGGCTTTGCGGTGCTCGCCTATGACAATACGGGCACGTGTGCATCAGACGGAAAGAAGCTGGTCAGTTTTTATCAAGCGGTGCGAGACTTACGCTGCGCGCTTGCGTTTGTCCGTGAGCGGGAAAATTTGTCGCGCTTGCCGGTCGTTTTGGCGGGACATTCGTGGGGAGGCTATGCCGTCTGCCAGTCTCTCGCGTATGCGGGCGGAACGATCTCGGGCGTCGTGTCCTTATCCGCGCCGGAGTCCGTTTCCCGCACGATATGCGACATGATGAGCGGCGCCCTCGGGATGAAAATGGGCTGGATGCGTCCGTTTTTCTCTGCGGCGCTC
This sequence comes from uncultured Eubacteriales bacterium, assembly GCA_900552255.1. Lineage (GTDB taxonomy): Bacteria > Bacillota > Clostridia > Oscillospirales > CAG-272 > QALR01. The sequence goes on from URZF01000006.1 coordinate 732, forward strand.
CTTTTGTCGGACGGCTTGGGCGCCGTGCGCCGTACCTCCTCCGTGCTGAAAAAAAGTACGGTCCCGGTGCTGCTTCTGCATGGCGACGCGGACAAAAGTGTACTCTATGCGAATTCACCGCTTGCGCGGCAAGCGGTGCGGGAAAAAGAAAATATCACCGGCGTCGTCTGCGAGGGACGCGGGCATAACGTATATCAGACGGCGGAATCGGAGCGGTATTTGAATGAGCGGTTCGCGGAAATCTCCGCCGCAAAGAAAAAATATCGGGGCAAAATCCCTGAGCAGGAGAAAAAACGGCTTTACGACATCGATTATGCCTTGATTACGGAGGAGGACGCGGACATCATGAAAACGGTCGTCGATTTCATGAAAGCCTGTGTCGATTCTGCTCCGGTATGACCGAAAAACGAGTTGTTGAATATAAAAAAGCGCATCTCATTTTGAGATGCGCTTTTTGCCGATGGGATTTATCGTTCCGTGAGGTCTACCTCTGTGACCTCCTTGGTCGTCAGGTTGATACGGACGGTTTTGATTTCATAGCCGGAAAGCTCAAATTCACGGCTGAATGCAATCGAGGGGAGCGCCAGCGTGGTCTTTCTGCTGTCCGCCGTCGGATTGAAGAGCCGGATGACGGAATCCTCTCCGATTTCCGCCTTCTTGAATACGGAAAGCGTGATCACATCGTCGGACAGTACGGCGAATGGTTGAATGGTGTTTTCCTTCTCGGGCGCGCAGCCGATCGGGAAGAAGGAGAGCGCCATGGGTTTTTCCGCGATGGCAGCGGCTTCTCTTTCGATGTGTGCGAGCCGCTCGGAGAGGGCGCCTGCCGTGAAATGAAACTCATAATCGTGTTCGCCCTGGTCGATGAACGGGGAGAAGCGGTCCTGTTCCATGATATACGGCTTGCGCACGGAGAAATCGCTCTTTCCGGCGGCATAGCCGGGAGAACGCAGCATCGTGATGCGCAGCTCGCCGTCCTTGCAGTCGGAGCCGTAGGTTCCGTCGTTGACGACGGTGAGCGCGTTTTTGCCGTCGGAGATGAGATTCCACTTTTGGCTGACCATTTCGTCGCCGTTTGTGAGCAGCTTTTCGCTTCCGTAGGCGGTCTGGCCGATGAAAAGCTTGTCGAACGCAGTGGGAACGGAAAGCTTTAACATGGTCATTTTCTCATTCCAGTATACCTTGTCGCAGATTTTGAGGTCTGTTCCGGTTTTCGGCAGATAGTAGCGGCGGCAGAGGAAGGAATCGGCATAGGAGAATACCGCCTCCACAATGGTACGCACGGGACCGTCCTCGATGATGCGCACGGAAGGAAGCACATCGCCGCAGGTGACGCCGGAGAATTTGGTTCCCTCTTCGGGGCTCATCAGCGTGAACTCGCCCTTGATTTCACGGAAGGCCTTTTCCTTATGTGCCCACGAGTTTTCGTCGTCGCACATGGCGAGCGGACGGAAAGCGTTTTCTCCCACCGCAGAAATGCCGTTTATAAGGCACCGGTCGACAAGCCCCGTGCTTCTGTTGATTCTGATTTCAAGGCTGTCCGTTTTGAAGTCGATATACGCACCGTCGGGCAAAGCATTCGGCTCAGGCGTCGGAATCAGCTCGATGCGCACGTCGAAGCGCTTCATCTGACCGGGCGCGAGCTTGGCCGTAAAGACAGAGCGCTTGCGCCAGTCCACATTAAAATTAGAAAACTCATGCTCGCACTGAGACGGAATGATCTTGCCGTTTTCGTAGACGACAGGATTTGCGAACAGCGCCGGATTCTTGTTTTGATCGGGAAGCTGGTATTCCGCCTCGACGGTTTCCTCTATCTCATAAGGGTGCGGATTGTAAACAAAGACAGGGATGGTCCCGTCCTCCGCCTTTCTTTTATCGGAGCACAGCGCGAGGAATGCGCGGATTTTGATGTTTTTCAGTTCTGTCAGTCCATGTCCCGCAAGCGCGATGGAATATTCCTCGACCGGCTGAATGGAGGAGCCGGGCAGAATGTCGTGGAATTCGAGCATCATAAGGTCCTTAGCTGCCGCCTTGATTTTGTCTGCGGGATAGTCCATGACGCCCGCCATCATGGCGTGCGCTGCCATTTTTTCCGTCATATAGAGCTCGTTCTCAAGCTGACGATGCAGCTTCTTGATGCGCATCTGGGTGGTATAGCAGCCGGTATAGCGCGGATTCATAAGGCCGTCGTAATCGGGCAGAGCTTCCGTTTTTTGCAGTTCCTCAAAATAGGCCTCGGGCGTGGAATGGATCAGCTTGAATTCCTTTTCCGCTTTGCCGAGCTCCTTGATTTTTTCATAGTCGATCCGGGACGGACCGCCGCCGTGATCGCCGATGCCCCAAAGCACGAGGCCGACGGATTTGCCGCGGTTTTTCTCCATCCAGCCTTTGATTTTTTCATCCGCCTCGCCCCTGTGGGATTCATAGGAGTTGTAGGCTCTGTGGCAGGCGATTTTGCTTCCGTCAAACCCCACCCAGTTGAAGTCCTCGGCGGGGAGGTCCAGCATATCCGGCTCCGGACGGCAGAAGATATAGGAATCGTATCCGGCGTGCTTCATGATGTCGACAAGGCCGCGCGTATGGCCGAATGAGTCGAAGTTGATGACGGTTTTCGGTTCGACGCCGAATTTTTCGAGAAAATAATATTTGCCGGCAAGGATCTGGCGCACAAAGCTCTCGCCTGCGGGCAGATTGCAGTCCGGCTGGAGATACCAGCCGCCCATGATGTGCCACCGTCCCTTTTTGACGAGCTTTTGAATGCGCCCGAAAAGCGCGGGATCATTTTCCTCCACCCATTCGTAAAGCATCGCTTCGTTGTGGCAGAAAATGAAACCCTTGTAATCCTCGCAGAAATCCGCCGCGACGCGGAAAGTGGAAAGCGTCTCCGCCACACCCTCCTCGATCTCCCAAAGCCAGACGGGGTCGATATGTGCGTTGCAGATCAGATGAAGATTTTTTTTCATATCATGAAATCCTTTCTTTTGCAGTCGTTTACACGGAAATTCTATCATAAAAAACGGAGATGCACAAGATATTCATGAAAATTTTGTAACGATTTTCACAAATCTCTATACAGCCGCCGGATTTTGTGATAAACTATATAAAGTTGAATATCGCTTTTGACAGGAAGGGAAGGTTTTGGAGAGAGATGCCTTTTATGCTCAGGGATAAAACGGATATCAAGATTTTTATCCTGTATCTTCTCATGCATATAGAACGTCCGGTGGATTTTGCAACCTTGCACGACATCGTGGTTCAGGACGATTTTGTCGGACAATTCGATTTCATGGACTGTTTTTATGAGCTTTGCGAGACCGAAGCGATCGCGAAATTTGAAAAGGACGGCAAGGAATTTTATACGATTACCGCGAAGGGCAGATCCGCGACGGAAACGCTGCAAAGCGACCTTCTGCGTCCGATTCGCGAGCGGGCGCTGCGCTCCGCTCTGCGGCTTCTGTCTTTCCGCGATACCGGCGCCAAGCGGCATAGCGAGGTCGTTCCTTTGGAAAACGGCAAATTCCGGCTCGACTGCGAATGCAGCGACAGCGACGGCGTGTTCATGAAAACCTCCGTCGCGGTGGATACAAAACGCCAGGCAGAGCTTATGAAATACAATTTTGACGACAGAGCGGAGCTTGTCTACCGCGGGATTTTGAGCCTCCTTTCGGGGGATATGAATTACCTTGCGGATTCATGGGCATCCGATGGAGAAGAATGATTTCAGGGAAAGAGAATGGGGAAAGTGAAAATTGAGAGAATTTGACGAGCATGGCGAGCCGATAAAGCCGCCGAAAAAAAAGAAGTTCAACTTCTTTATGAATTATGACAAGGACGGAAAGGGCGTCGAAAAGGAAGATATCATCACGGATTATAATTTCGTAAACTTTTTCAAGCTGTATTTCCGGAAATTCACAAGACTTGTTTGGGTAAACGCGCTTTATATTATTGGGAATTTTCCGGTCTTTTTTCTGCTTCTTGCGCTCAGCGGATATTTCAGCCTTGCGGGCACCTCGCCGGCAAGCGAAATGTTTCCGGTGGTCAACGGGATCCGTGTCGCCGCGGGCAGCTTTTCTCCGTCGGTGCCGGCGCTCTTCGGCATACACGGCGGAATGGCCACGGTCTATGCGCCGACGGCTGTGACCTATGTTCTTTATGGCCTTGCCGCGCTTTTTGCCGTGACTTTCGGACCGGTGAACGCCGCCTGCACCTATATCGTCAAGAACCTTGTCAAGGGGGAGCCGGTTTTTCTGTGGCAGGATTTCAAATCGACGATCAAAACGAGCTGGAAGCAGTCTCTGCCGCTGGGGATCCTCGATCTTCTGATGATCGGGATGAGCAGCTGGTCGCTTTATAACTATTATTTCAATTATTCGCGGTATTTTATCCTATTTTACTGTATGCTGCTTGTGATCATGCTGTATTCGTTCATGCGCTTTTATATGTATACGATCATGGTGACGTTCGATCTCAGCCTGCCGAAAATCATCAAAAACGCGGCGATCTTCTCGCTTCTCGGCTTTGGACGGAATTTTGTCATGTTCCTTGGAATCGTCATGCTGGCGCTTGTGACGTTCAGCCTTGCTACGCTTTATTTCCCGCTCGGCGTGATCATCGTGTTCATGATCCTGTTCTCGACCTGTGCGTATATGGGTATGTACGCAGCATATCCGAAAATCAAAAAGTTCATGATCGATCCGTATTATCCCGAAAACGGAAATGAGGAGCTCGAATCGGAATCCAACTGAATAGAACGGCCGCCTTTCGTAAAAACTATATGTTCGAGAGGCGGCTTTGCTTTGGAACGGAAAAGGCCGCCGGATGAAAGGTGGTTTTTCTATGTTTGAGATCAGAACCGATCTTGCGGAGGAGCTTCGCAGTCATGCGATGGCGGCGGACGCAAAATCGTCTGCGGGGGAGATCGACGGCGTGCTCTATCAGGAGACGGAAAAGGACGGCGTCAGGATCAGCACGATCGATATCATAAACGAGGACGGCGAAAAAAAGCTCGGGAAAAAACGGGGACGGTATATCACGATATCCTATCCCACCGCGTCAGGGCTCGGATATTCCGATTTCATCGGCCTTTGCGATATCCTCGCCGAGAAGCTGCGCGCGGTCTGCGGGGATGTCTCCCGTATCCTCGTGTGCGGTCTTGGAAACCGTGAGCTTGCCGCGGACGCCGTCGGCGTCATTGCGGTGGAAAATGTTCTTGTTACGCACCATATCCGGGAAAGCGATGAGGAGCTGTTCGCTTCCAGCGGTTTTTTTGATATTTCCGCTATTTCTCCGGGCGTTATGGCGAAAACCGGGATGGAATCCGCCGACGTTGTAAAGGGCGTCGTGGAACGGCTCCGTCCGGACGTCGTGATCGCGGTTGATTCTCTCGCCGCGAGAGAGGCGGCAAGGCTGGCGCGGACGATCCAGCTTTCGGATACGGGGATCTCTCCCGGCGCCGGCGTCGGCAACCGGCGCGCAGCCTTTGATAAGGATTATATCGGCGTTCCCGTGATCGCGGTCGGCGTGCCGACCGTGGTCGATACCGCGACGCTTGTGCATGACGCGCTCGCGGGACAGGAGCTCCGCGAGGAGACGCTCGCGAGCTTATCCGGACTGTTTGTTTCGCCGAAGGAAATCGATGTGATCGCCGAAAATGTGGGAAAGATCATCGGTTACGCGATCAACCGTGCGTTTCACGGAGATTTTTCCTATGAGGAAATGGCGATGATGGCATAAAGCGCGGATTCGGCAAATATATATATAGCGGCGGACGATTCCGCCGCTTTGTTATTTTTTGCTGAAAGAATCAGGCGTGTCCCGATTCGGGAAACGCGTCCTGCTGTCGGAGGTTATGATGAATCGCAATTTACCAGTTCCGGTCGGGGAAACGATGTCCCCGTACATAAAAAGGAGAAAACGCAGGGAGATGCGTTCGCTTACCCGTTTTCTCGCTTTGCTTCTTGCAGTCGTGCTGCTTGCCGCACTTGTGTTTTGCTTAGGCAAGCTCGGCGTCTTTTCCTTCCTCGGCGCGTGGTTCGGCGCGCCCGCGGAAACGACGGGCGGCACAACGGAGGATACGACGCCCGGGGAGACGACAACCGGTCTCTATGATTTTGATTATGAGAAGCTTTCCGAGGGAGCGTTTGCCATCGTTCCATGCGACCTCAGCGCGAGGGCTGCCGGCGTGCTTTTTGACAACCGGACGGATTATGTGCCCGAAGCGATCGTTCCGCGCGCGCTTTCCACAGTAACGGGGGATAAGGTGACGGTGCTCGTAATCAACACCCATCCGTATGAAGCGTACTCCGAAGAGGCTTCCTACGAGTATACGGACGGCTCATATGTCAATTCCGAGGACAGAGAAAAGACCGTTGCCGCCGTCGCGGACGCCTTTATCGCCTCGCTTGCCAAAAACGGCGTCCAAGCGGTCTATGTGGAGGTGCCCACGACGTCCGGGAGAAATTCCTATACGGCGGCTTATGAGGCGCTGACGAATGCGCTTGAAGAATATCCCGACGTCATGTATATCGTGGACATTCACCGCGATATTCTGCTTGATGAAGAGGGAAATATGCTGAGACCCGTCACCTATGGAGTCGACGGCGCGATGGCGCAGATGCGTCTCGTTGTCGGAACGGACGCGGACGGCGCCGCCTATGAGGATTGGGAGAGCGGCGCTGCGGCGAGCCTTTTTCTTGCGGAGAGGATGACGGCGGCCTATCCGTCGCTTATGATGCCGACCGAGATTTCGACTTCAAGGCTCAATCAGCATCTGCCGGTTACCGTTTTTACAGCGGAAATCGGAGCTTGCGGAAACCGTTTGGACGAGGCGATAAGGACCGCGGAGGCTTTCGGCGCGGTGCTTGCGGCCGCGATAAAATGATAAGACAGCCTTTCCGTTTCGGAGAGACGCTGCTTTGTGACATATCCTTTCCAAATCTTGCAGACATAAAAGAAAAAAGCCGCCATATGGCGGCTTTTTTCCTTATTTTTCGGAGCGTGTTTCTATCGACTCCATCCAGCGGATGGAATCGGACATCCATGAGGCGATACCCGGAAGCTCGCGTCCCACAAGCGCGCTGCCGAGGGAGGCGCCGTGGCCGCCTTCCGGATAGATGTGCATTTCATAGGGGATTTTATGGTCGGAAAGCGCCTTGGCGAAGAGCAGGGAATTCTGTACGGGCACGGTGGTGTCGGGGCAGGTGGACCAAATAAAAGCGGGACAGGTCTTTTCCGATACTCTGTATTCGAGGGACAGCGATTTTCTCGCCTGCTCATCCTCCTTCTTTTCTCCTAAAATGTTGTCGATAGAGCCGCGGTGCGCGTATTCAAGTCCGGACAGCACGGCGTATGCGAGGATCATGCCGGTCGGACGGTTGTATCCTTTCGGGAAGCCGAGCATGCTTTCGATCTCTTCGTTGTCCCACATGGTGCCGAGGGAGGCCGCGAGATGACCGCCGGCGGAAAAGCCGATGACAAAGACATAGTCCGGATCGATATGAAGCTCCTCCGCGTGGTCGCGGATATATTTCATCGCGGCGGAGGCGTCGATAAGGGGATTCGGCCATACGGGATTGCCCGTGCGGTATACGGAATATCGGAGAACGAACGCGTTGAAGCCCGCCGCGAGATAGGCGTGCGCGATGGGATCGGCTTCTCTGTCGGAGCAGAAGGCATACGCGCCGCCGGGAATAACGAGGATCGCCTTTCGTTTTTCGTTGAACGGAAGCTCCGCGGACGTACCGGCGATATATGAAGTAAGCGTGACGTCGGGTTTGTTTTCAAACAGCTCTGTGACGGTGATTTTTGTCTGTGTAAGCATAAGTCATCTCCTAAATCGTTCATTTGATTTTCTACCGGTTATTCTATCACAAGAATTCGGTATTTTCAAGAACAAATGGGAAAAAAGGGGAAGTATCGGAGGCTTTTTCGGATCGCGCTTTTGAGTTTTGCCCGCGTTCTGCAAAAAATCTTATATATGACGATGAAAAACAGGCAGACCGCAGATCTGTCTATTTTTTTCCCGAACTTTCTTTTTTCATGAAGTCAAAAATCATGCGTTGACAAAAAAGATACCGGTATGATATATTATGTGAAACAAAGAACCTTTGCAGGCCGGCCTATAGCGCAGCGGCTGCAATTGACGGGCGCCTGTCTGTGCGTAACGCTTCTGCGGAAAACGATAAAAGGGGGAAGTAAAATAAATATGGAAATCATAATCGAAATATTTCAGCTTCTTTTGCTTTGTTTTCTTCCTAATTCTTATTTGCTGATCGATCGGACAGGCGCCCTTTTTTTGATTCCGCTGTTCGTGGTTTCGTTTCTCGCGGCAAATGTGGTGACGCTCTTGCCCTGCCGCCGCTTTCCGTCGTCGCGCCTTCGCGTCTGCGACCACGGCGCCCGCTGCTTAAAGCTGTTTCTTGCTTCCGTCACGGTATCCGCACTGTATCATACCGTTTTGATTGCTTCGCCGATTCCGGTGGGATGGACGACCGTGCTGTGGAGCGCGCTCGTGTGCATTTTGACGGAGAGCGTTCTCTTTTGGAACGGAATGCTTTGTGTATATTTGGCATCGGTCCAGCTCGGCGTCCGGCACCGTGCGGTCGGGTTCCTTTGCGGCTGTGTTCCGATTCTGCATCTGTTTGTTTTGGTGAGGATCATCCGCACGGTATCGGAGGAGGTCGCTTTTGAAACGGCCTGCGCAAAGCGGGACGACGGACGGCGTGAGGATGAAATATGCCATACCCGTTATCCGATCCTGCTCGTACACGGCGTTTTCTTTCGGGACCGCCGGTTCCCGAATTATTGGGGAAGGATCCCCGCCTCTCTTATCAAAAACGGAGCGGCGCTTTATTACGGCAACCATCAATCGGCATCCTCGGTAAAGGACAGCGCGGAGGAGCTTGCCGTCCGTATTCGGGAGATTGCGGAGCAGACGGGATGTGAAAAGCTGAATGTGATTGCGCATTCCAAGGGCGGTTTGGACGTTCGGTATGCAATAGCCCGTTGCGGTGCGGCGCCTTATATCGCTTCTTTGACGACGATCAATACGCCGCACAGGGGCTGCGAGTTTGCCGATTATCTTTTGGAGAAAATTCCGAGGTCTGTGCAGGAAAAGGTTTCGACGGCCTATAACGGCACGATGAAGAAGCTTGGCGACGCCTCTCCCGACTTTATGGCAGCTGTGCGCGATTTGACGGCGCAGGCTTGCGCCGAGCGTGACCGGGAGCTCTCGGCACCCGAGGGAATCCTTTGCCAAAGCGTCGGCTCCCGTCTGGATCATGCCGCGGGAGGGAAATTTCCGCTGAATTTTTCCTATTTGCTTGTCCGGCATTTTGACGGACCGAACGATGGGCTGGTGGCGGAAGCCTCGTTCCGGTGGGGAGAGGCATATACCTTTCTCACCGTGAAGGGGAAGCGCGGGATCTCTCATGGAGACATGATCGATCTGAACCGCGAAAACATTCCGGACTTCGACGTGCGGGAGTTTTATGTTCAGCTCGTCCGCGATTTGAAGGTGCGGGGCTTATAGCGGAAAGCTTTTTCATTCGAGGTACTATATCGGCGTGTGCGGTGGTTTGTGACAAATATGCCGATGATTGCCTGTATTTTCGATATTTTGCCGGAAGGATATCACATGCGTTTTCTTCTGTTTTTGTGGAAAAACAAAAATTTTGATAATTTTTAAATCATCTTTGACAATATTGTTAACTTCTTACGCTGTCGGTTGACAGATTCTTTTTGGTGTTATATAATAACTAAAAATGACAAAAGATAAAGATGGATATAGTGATAAGCTTGTTTGGAGGAATGATTGAAATGAAAAAAATCATTGCGCTGAGTCTTGCAGCCTGTCTTGCCGTCACATGCTTTGTATCCTGTGATGATACGCCGCCGGTCGAAACGACCGAGAGCTATGTGAAAAAGTACGATGTTGAAGACGGCGTTTTGAACTCTTGTATAGGGCAAGCGGATGAAAACGGCGTCTATACCGTGCCGGACACGATCACAATGATCGGAGAAAGCGCGTTTGCCGGCGATGAAACCTTGAAGGAAATCATAATCGGTCCGAATGTAAAAGCGATCGGGGCAGGTGCGTTTCAATACTGTACTTCCCTGAAAAAGGTCACGATCGCCGAGGGTGTCGAAAGCATCGGTTCATTCGCTTTCTATGCCTGCTCTTCTTTGGAGGAGATATCTCTTCCCTCTACGGTAGAACGTCTCGAGCCTTATACGTTTTACGGCTGCGAAGCGCTGGAAAGTCTTTCCTTGCAGCATATTCGGTATATCGATGATTACGCGATGTGGTACTGTGTGGCTTTGGAAGAGGTGACGTTGTCTGCGGAGCTCACCGGAATCGGCAGCTGGGCTTTCTCGCAGTGTCAGAAGCTGGAGACCATTGATATCGAAAACTGCGAAAAGCTCGAAGCCATCGGAGATTATGCGTTTTCCGGCTGTGTGATGCTCACCTCCTTTACCGTTCCGGAGGGGACGCGCGACATCGGGAAACTGGCCTTTTATGGGTGCTCCCGTCTCACGGACGTCACGATCCCCGGCACGGTCGAGATGGTGGATTTCGCCGCGTTCAATTATACGCCGTGGTATCAGGAATATTCCGAGGATTATTTGATCGTAGGGGACGGCGTTCTGATCAAGTGTACCGTTCATCCGCTCTATCTCGATTTGTCGGGGAAGGGCATCAAGTATATCGGGTCCGCGTTTTGGAACGCAGAACTGAGCGGTTCCGCTTCCGAATACGGTTACAAGTATGCGTCGGAGCTGGAATCGGTTGAGATTCCGGAGGGGGTGACTGCCATTGGTGTTTCAGCCTTCGAGGGCTGCTATAAGCTTCAGACGGTAACTCTGCCGTCCACGCTCGAACGGATAGAGGAAAGCGCGTTTTATGTGTATACGGACGGCTATTCTTCTCAGACGGCAGTATCTCTTGAGAATTGTACAAGGCTTGAATATGTCGGGAATTATGCCTTTTATGGCTGTCAGGGAATGGACGAAATATGGCTGCCTGACAGTGTCGATTATGTCGGCGCTTATGCGTTTGCAGTTACCGGTGCATATGACGGTTTCTTAGAATCCGTTAAGGATGCGGAAGACGCTCAGTTTTTCGTTGTCGGAGATGGTGTCCTGATAACGGCATATGTGCCAAACGGCGTGACCTCGGTCGAGATACCGGAGGGGATCAAAATCGTCGGTGGTGCGGCGCTTTGCGGCTGGGATACGGCATATATTCCGGCGGATGATGAGGAGCTCAGCATCTCCGGACGCTCCAAATATAACCTCAGCTATAAGGTTCAGCAGCTTTCTCTGCCGTCTACGGTAGAAACGATCTGCGACAGCGCCTTTTTCCGCATGACGAAAATTCAGGAGATCGTGCTTCCCGACAGTCTCAAATATATCGGTGCCAGCGCGTTTGCCTATTGTGAAAATCTTTCCGAGTTGACCGGAGGGATGAACGTCGAGCAGGTCGGCGACAATGCGTTCAGCTACTGCACTTCTATCGGAAGCTTTCATTTTTATCCCAATACCGTAAAAATCGGAAACGGTGTTTTTGCCGGATGTTCTGCGCTCGTAACGGTGGAATTCCCGGAGGAGCTCGCTTATCCGGGGGAGGATATGTTTACCGACGGCTGCACGGCTCTGCGTGAAATCTATCTTGCGCCGGAGGCGCGTCCGCGGATTTATACGATTGTGGGGAGCATTACGCAGGATGTGCGTGTGCGGTATTATATCGACGATTGAACGTCAAGTGGAGGAGGATCCTTTCGGGATTCTCCTTTTTCTTTTCATTTGGAAAGAAAAAAATATGTCGTGCATTGTTTTGAAGAATTCGGAATAAACTGTAAAAGATGGCGGATATCCGAGCGTGCAGAGAACAGAGGAGGGCATATTCATGGCAAGTACGAAGCTTGAAATCCGAACGGAGGCAATAAACCGTGAAATCAAAGCGCATGGGGTCGCTGTGCTTCGGTATCGCATTGCGTTTCCGGTCCTTGCCGGCTGCGACGCCGTAAATGGATTTTGCAGGCAGGTGGCGGAGCAGCTGCGGGATTATGCGGAAAAGACGGCGCAGATGCGCTCGGATAAGCTTGCCTCCTGCTCTCGGGCTGAACGGGTCGGCTTTCGGGAGATCCAAATAAAAGGCACGGCCGAGGTCGTGTGGTCGGACGAATCATATGTGAGCATTCTTTTTGATTTTCTGGCCGCCGATAAGGACAGCGTCCATCGGATGGTCAGGCTTGCCCGTACCTTTGAGCTTGCCTCCGGTCGGGTTTGTATGCCGTCGGAATTTATCGGAAAACGAAAAAAGGCGCCCTCGGAGGAATTTTATCTCACGGCAGACGGCGCCGTTTTTGTTAAAAATCTGTTCGGAAACGATATGCTGCCGGCGAAAGGCTTTCGCCCTCAGGATTACATTAAAGAAGTTATGGTATGATCATATTTCATTTTACTGTTATATTGAATCGATTTGTTCAAAATATTAAATTAAAATGGTATATTATGTACATAATTCATAAAAAAGACACATTTGTTTTTGAAAAAACCTTGAAAATCAAGTGAATTTACGCTATAATTAACAAAAATATGAACAAAAAGAAAGGCGGCGATTGTTTCTTGGATGACCGCATAGAGAAGATATATGAGGCGGAAAAAGCCGCCGTCCAAAAACGAGACGAGCTTGCGCAACAACAGAAAGCGAAGCGCGAAGAAGTGAAAAAAGCGTACGCTGCGGAAAAGGAAACGGCGCTTTCCGAGGCGGAGGCGGAGGCTTCCCGTCGGCTTGCCGAAGCCAAAGAAGCTGCCGAAAAAGCCGTTGAGAAGGCAAAGACCGAGGCTTCCGAAAAGGCGGCGGCAGCGATGCGGGAGGCGGAACTCCGCTTGACTCTCGCATCGGATTTTATTGTTCGGGAGATATTTGAAGCATGATTGGACAAATGAAAAAGCTTTCGCTGATCGTCGTTTCCTCGGAAGCGGAGCGCGTGATGAATCTGCTTGCATGGCTCTCCTGCGCGGAAATTGAGAAAACGGCGGCGGTCGGGGAGACGGAGCTTCTGCGCGTTACGGATTTTTCGAAGAAGCGCGCGCAGGTGCAGAAATCGCTTGCGTCGCTGCGGTTTGCCATTCCATATCTTTCCCCGTACCGGAAGGACAAGCAGGGGATGTTTTCCGTTTCAAGGCCCGTGATGCGAAGGGATGACCTCGAGACGCTGCCGGAAGCTGCGGAAAAGGCTGTTGGGGCGGCTGTCCGGGCGGAACAGCTTGAAAATGAGCTGATAGGGCTGAAAGAGGAGGAAAACAAGCTCTCGGAGCTCTTGCGTTCCTATTCTCCGTGGCTGGGCTTGGATGTCCCCTTGGATTTTTCGGGAACGGACAGGACCCGTGCCGTTTTCGGGACGCTCCCGTCGGGAAAGGGCATAAAAGAGGCGCTTTCCGATTCCTTATCGGAGCTTTCGGACGGCGCATATTCGCTGGATATCATCGGGAGCGAGGCTTCCGTTTCGTATGTTTTTCTGGTATATATAAAGACGGCGGAAAAGAAAGTGAGCGCGGCGCTTTCCGCCGCCGGCTTTGTGAGGCTCCGATTCGATGCCGGGACCGGAACTGCCGTTTCGGCATCGGAAAAGGTGCAGCGGCAGCTTCTCGACCTGCGGGAGAAGCGGGAGGCTTTGACCGAAGAGAAACGGACGCTTGCCGCGCTTTGCGCCGACATGGAGACGGCCTACGATATCCTTGACACAAGGCTCGGAATCTTGGAGCAGCGGGAAAAGACCGCGGCGACCGAGCATACGGTGCTGATAAGCGGCTGGCTTCCGGCAAAGCAGGAAAAACGTCTGCGGGAGGCGCTTGCGGGATATACGTGCTCTTTGGCTCTTTCCGAGCCGGAGGAGGGAGACGATGTTCCGGTGCAGCTTTGCAACAATGCGTTCGCAGACCCGTTTGAATCCCTCATCGGACTATATTCTTATCCCAAATACGGCAGCTTCGACCCGACCTTCATCATGGGCATCTTTTTCTCGATCTTCTTCGGGCTCATGACGGCGGACGTCGGCTACGGCCTGCTCATCACGGTCGGCTGCCTGATCATGATAAAGCTCATGAAGCCGCGGCTCGGTATGCGCCGGTTCTTGAAGATGTTTGCGATCTGCGGCGTTTTCAGCATGGTGTCCGGCGTGCTGTTCAACGGCTGGTTCGGGGATCTGCCGACGCAGTTCGCGCAAAACATCCTCGGGATCACCGATTTCGGCGGAATGTGGTATCTGGTCGATCCGATCAACGAGCCCATCACGTTCTTTATCATTTCGCTGGCGGCAGGCGCCGTCCATTTGATCGCCGGCATGATCATCAAAATGGTCATGCTGATAAAAAGCGGCGATATTTTTTCGGCGGTCTTTGACGTCGGAAGCTGGTTTGTGATCTTTGCCGGCATCGCGCTGTATGTGCTGGTCGGCACTGCGGGCGGTATCGTCGCACTTGTCGGCGTTCTGATGGTGGTGTTCACGCACGGCAGACATCAGAAAAACATCATTATGAAATTTTTCTCCGGACTGCTCGGGCTTTACGACATCGTGAATTACATGTCGGACCTTCTGTCCTATTCGCGCGTGCTTGCGCTCGGACTTTCCTCGGCGGTCATCGCCAGCGTTTTCAACGTTTTGGCTACGCTCGGCGGCAGGTCGGCGGTTTCGTTTATCCTTTTCCCGCTTGTGTTCCTCATCGGACATGCGCTCAACATCGCGCTGAGCGTGCTCAGCTCGTTCATTCATTCCAGCCGGCTTCAATATGTGGAATTTTTCGGTAAATTTTACGAGGACGGCGGCCGGCAGTTTGCGCCGATGGCGCCGCGGTTAAAATATACCGATGTTTCGCCGGAGGATTTTGAATAGCAGTATTTGGTGAGCTGTTCCCGCCTCCCATGACGACGGGAAATCTTTTAGGTCGGGGGCATTTGTATTCCCGCCGATGACAGTGAGGTGCTTGCTGCGCCTTACTCTGCTCGGTGACGGGCAGCATCTTTTTGAAAAATTTGAGACCATATGGTCGGAAAGGCAATATTATGACATTTTCTGATTTTTTGAGCACAATTTTCACCGGCACAAATCTTGCGCTTCTCGGCGCAGTGCTTGCCGTCGCGTTCTCGGGCTTCGGCTCCGCTAAGGGCGTCGGCATGGTGAGCGAGGCCTCCGCGGGGCTTCTCACGGAGGATCCCTCCAAGTTCGGTAAGGCGATGGTTTTGCAGGCGCTCCCCGCTACGCAGGGTATTTACGGATTTGTTATCGCGTTCCTCATCGCCGTGGTGAAGCTGGATATCATGTCCGGTACGCCTGTCGAGCTGACGATAGGACAGGGCATGTATCTGTTCTGTTCCGCGCTTCCCATCGCGCTCGGCGGCTGGGTATCCGCCCTCAAGCAGGCGAGAGTGGCGACGGCCGGCATTTCCGTGCTTGCCAAGCGTCCCGAGGCGGTCGGCAAGGCGATCATTTCCTCGGCGCTTGTCGAGATGTATGCGATTCTCGCGTTCCTGATCTCCATTCTGCTCGTGCTGTCGTTTTAAGCTCGGAGAAACGCTCTTATGAACGCAGAAACAGGAATCGAAACCATCATAAGCCGGATCGAAGCGGACGTCGAGGCGGAGCTTGCCGCCTCCCGTGAGGCGTTTGAAAAAGAGCTTGCGGCGCTTGCCGCCGAGCATTCGGCCTCTCTTCAGAACATAAAAGACGACGCTCAGCGCCGTGCGGCGGAAGCCGTGGAAAAAGAGCTGCAAAGAGGGCGCTCCGCCGCCGTATCTGCCTCGCGCGGAATCCTTGCGCAGGAGAAAAGTGAGCTTGTGCGCCGCGCCTTTGAGCTGGCGGCAAAAAGCTTTGCTTCCATGGAAACGGAGCGGTATCTCGCTATCATGGCTCCGATGCTTACCTCCGGCGCGGCGGAATTTCCGGCCGGCGCCATGCTTACGCTCGTTGTTCCCGAGGGACATCCGGTTTCCGGCGAAACGCTCGCCGCGGCAGCGAAAGTACAGATTGACCGCATCGAGATAAGCGGTGAATTTGACGCCGGCTTTCTCCTCTTTTCGGAGGAGCTGGAGCTGAACTGCATTCCCTCGAAGCTTATCGGCGACCGATATGAGGAGCTGTCCCCGCGCGTCGCCGCCATTCTCTTTGAGAGAGAAGCCTAACGAAAGGGGGATCTTGCCTTGTCAGCACCCCGGCAAAACGATTATATCTATGCGTCGGCGCGCATTGGCGTGCTGGAAAACGCAATTTTGACAAAAGAACAGTATGATAAGCTGATCTTCGCGCCTGCGGGCACGGAACGGCAGATGCTCATCTCCTTTGGATATCCGAAGTTAGAAAAGGCGCCGCTTTCCGAGCTGCTCGAAAAGCGTGTGGAGGAAGCGTTCGATACGGTATGCGAAACGGTGTCGGACGGCTCGGTTTTCGATGCGCTGCGATATCCGTATGACTGTATGAACTTAAAGGCCGTGATCAAATGCTCGCTGAGAGCCGGCTTCCGCGCCGAGGATTTCCTTTCGGATATCGGAACCGTGCCGCCGGAAAAGGCAGCGCAGGCGCTTCGTGAGGGCGATTTTTCGCCGTATCCCGCTCATATGGCTGGGGCTGCGGCGCAGGTGACGGAGGCTTATCCGAAAACGTCCGATCCGTCGATCATCGACGCGGCGCTCGACCGCGCGTGCTTTTTGGATATGAAAACGGCGGCGCAGGCTTCGGGTATTCCGGAGCTTTCGGAATATGTGGCGCGGAAGATCGATGTTGTCAATACCGTGATGTGCGCACGGCTGATGAAAAATGCGGAAGGTCGCTTTGACGGCGGCTTCCTTGACGGCGGCTCAGTCTCTTATGAAAAGCTGTCGGCGTGCTTGGCGTCCGGCTCTTTTGCGAAAGAGGCTTTTCGCGGTACGCTTTTGGAGACGGTCACGGAGGAGATATTATCCGCCGAAGCGCCCGCCGCGCTTGAACGGGTGCTCGATTTGTTTGAGATGAAGCAGATCGTTCCGTATCAGAATGCGTATTTCGGCGCGGCGCGGCTTGTCGGATATCTCCTCGCCTATGAGGCGGAGGTGAAAAATCTGCGCATTATCCTTGCGGGAAGAATCGCGGGAGACGCGGGAGAGAAAATAAAGGAAAGGCTGCGCGGAATTTATGTATAAAATAGGAATTATCGGCGAGGGCGACAGCGTTCTCGGCTTCCTCACCGCCGGCTTTTCGGTGTTTCCGGTGGAATCGTCCGAGGAGGCGGCGAGCACGCTTCATTCGCTTGCAAAGGACGATTACGCGATTATTTTCATCACGGAGGATCTCGCGGACGGGATCGGAGAGGATCTTGCGAAATATCGGGAATGTGCCGTTCCTGCGGTCATTCTGATCCCGTCAAAGGACGGGACGGCGGGAGTCGGCATGTCGAATATTCGTGAGAGCGTCATTCGCGCGGTGGGCGCGGATATTTTGTTCGGCTCCGATGAGACATAAAATCATACAATGCGCGGACGCTTGTCCGCGCGGAAAGGGAAGTTGCTTATAATATGGCTGAGGGAAAAATCATCAAGGTTTCAGGCCCGCTTGTCATCGCGGGCGGCATGAGAGACGCCAATATGTTCGACGTCGTGCGGATCGGCGCGGCGGGACTCATCGGCGAGATCATCGAAATGCACGGAGACCGGGCGTCGATCCAGGTTTATGAGGAAACGGCGGGACTCGGCTGCGGCGACCGCGTTGTCTCGACCGGCGAGCCGCTTTCCGTCGAGCTGGGACCCGGGCTTATCACAAACATATACGACGGCATCCAGCGTCCGCTGGAAAGCATTTTTCATAAATACGGCACCAATATCACAAGAGGCATTTCCGAGCCGGCGCTCGACAGGAAGAAAAAATGGCATTTCACGCCGACCGTTTCGACCGGGGACTCCGTGACGGCGGGAGATGTGATCGGAACGGTTGCGGAAACCGAGCTTATGCTCCATAAAATCATGGTTCCCTACGGGATTTCCGGCGTTGTGAGCGAGATTGCGGAGGGGGATTATACCGTCACGGATACGGTCTGCAGGATTGCCGCGCAGAGCGGTACGGCGGCGCTTTCCCTCATGTGCAAGTGGCCTGTCCGCCGTGCGCGTGCGTATGCAAAAAAGCTCGCGCCGGATGAGCTGATGATCACGGGACAGCGCGTCATCGACGCGATGTTCCCGATCGCCAAGGGCGGAACGGCGTGTGTTCCGGGGCCGTTCGGCTCCGGCAAGACGGTCGTTCAGCATCAGCTTGCGAAATGGAGCAATGTGGATCTTGTGGTCTATATCGGCTGCGGCGAGCGCGGCAATGAGATGACCGACGTTCTACGTGAATTTCCGGAGCTGCGCGACCCGCGCACGGGACATTCGATCATGAAGCGCACGGTGCTGATCGCGAATACCTCCGATATGCCGGTCGCGGCGCGCGAGGCTTCGATCTATACCGGCATCACGATCGCCGAGTATTTCCGCGATATGGGATATTCCGTCGCGGTCATCGCGGATTCCTCCTCGCGCTGGGCGGAGGCGCTGCGCGAGATGTCCGGACGGCTTGAGGAGATGCCCGGCGAGGAGGGCTATCCCGCGTATCTGACCTCGCGGCTTGCACAGTTCTACGAACGCGCGGGGCGCGTGGTCTGTCTCGGTTCGGACGGCAGAGAGGGAACGCTTTCCGCCATCGGCGCGGTTTCGCCGCAGGGCGGCGACCTTTCGGAGCCGGTTACGCAGGCGACGCTGCGTATCGTCAAGGTATTTTGGGGACTCGAATCGAATCTCGCCTACCGCCGCCATTTTCCGGCGATCAACTGGCTGAATTCGTATTCCCTCTATAAAGACAGGCTGGAGCCGTGGTTCCGTGAGCATGTCGGCCGCGGATTTTCCGAGGCGACTGCGGAGGCGATGCGGCTTTTGCAGGCGGAAAGCGAGCTCGACGAGATCGTGAAGCTCGTCGGCGCGGACGCGCTTTCCCCGAAGGAACGGCTTACGCTGGAGGCGGCGCGTTCCGTGCGCGAGGATTTCTTACAGCAGAACGCCTTTGACGAATTCGATTCGTATACACCGCTGGATAAACAGTACCGCCTGCTGCTTCTGATCCTTTCTTACTATAATAAATCACTTGCAGCGGTCGAAAAAGGCGCGGATGCGGAGGCGCTCGCGGATATGAATGTCAGAGAGAAAATCGGCCGCGCCAAGAGCGCGCCGGACAATACCTATGTTTCCGATTTTGAAGCCATCGATCATGAGATCGATGCGGAAATCGAAACCATTCTTTGCAGATAAGGAGGTGCCGGAATGATTAAGGAATACAGAACCATTGAAGAAGTCGCGGGACCTCTGATGCTGGTGCGCGGCACCACGGATGTCAAATATGACGAGCTTGGGGAGATCGAGCTTGCGGACGGGTCATTGCGCCGCTGCCGTGTGCTGGAGGTAAACGGGAGCGACGTGCTGGTACAGCTGTTTGAAAGCTCCGCCGGCATCAATCTTTCCACCGACAAGGTGCGTTTTCTTGGGCATGGGGCGACGCTCGGCGTGTCCGAAGATATGCTCGGCCGCGTTTTTTCCGGCATGGGCAAGCCGATCGACGGCGGTCCCGCGCTGATTCCGGAGAAGCTGCTCGATATCGGCGGTACGCCGATCAATCCTGCGGCGCGAAACTATCCGTCCGAGTTCATCCAGACCGGAATCTCCACGATCGACGGACTTAACACGCTGGTTCGCGGACAGAAGCTGCCGATTTTCTCGGCGTCCGGACTTCCGCACGCGAAGCTTGCGGCACAGATCGCAAGACAGGCACGTGTCCGCGGCTCGGATGCGGGCTTTGCCGTGGTATTCGCGGCGGTCGGCATCACCTTTGAGGAAGCGGATTTCTTTATCGAGGATTTTGCGCGCACCGGCGCGCTCGATCACACGGTGCTTTTCATCAACCTTGCCTCCGACGCCGCCATCGAGCGAATCTCGACGCCGCGTATGGCGCTGACGGCGGCGGAATATCTTGCGTTTGATAAGAATATGCATGTGCTCGTCATCATTACCGATATCACGAATTACGCCGAAGCGCTGCGGGAGGTTTCCTCCGCGCGCAAGGAGGTGCCGGGACGGCGCGGCTATCCGGGTTATCTTTACACAGACCTTGCGACGATGTACGAGCGTGCGGGACGCAAGGAGGGCTCGGAGGGCTCGATCACGATGATCCCGATTCTGACGATGCCCGAGGATGATAAAACGCATCCGATCCCCGACCTTACGGGATATATCACGGAGGGACAGATCATCCTCTCTCGTGATCTTTATCGAAAAGGCGTGCTGCCTCCCGTGGATGTGCTTCCGTCGCTTTCCCGTCTGAAGGACAAGGGGATCGGCGCCGGAAAAACGCGCGAGGACCATGCCGGCACGATGAATCAGCTTTTTTCTTGCTATGCGCGCGGCAAGGAAGCGAAAGAGCTCATGGTGGTGCTCGGGGAGGCGGCGCTGACGCCGACCGACCGGCTGTATGCAAAATTTGCGGACGAATTCGAGCGTCGTTATGTGAATCAGGGGTTTGACGAAAACCGCACGATTGAGGAAACGCTGGATCTCGGCTGGGAGCTGCTCTCCATTTTCCCGCGCAGTGAGCTCAAGCGCATCAAGCCGGAGCTTATCGACCGGTATATGCCGGGATCCAAGGGATAAGTATTCTTGAAAAGGAGGCATCGCTATGGCAGAAATTCGGGTCAATCCGACGCGCATGGAGCAGAAAAAGCTGAAAGCAAGGCTTGCCGTCGCCCGCCGCGGGCACAAGCTGATGCGCGACAAGAGAGATGAGCTGATGCGCCAGTTTCTCGATGTTGTAAAGGAAGCGGCGGAGCTTCGGCGCCGCGTCGAAGAGGCGCTTGTCAAATCCTATCGGAGCTTTTCCGCGGCCGCTGCGCTCACATCTCCGAAGCAGATGAGCGTTGCGTTGATGCTGGCGGGCGGAGAATCGGAGCTTGCGGTATCGACCAAAAACGTCATGGGCGTGGATGTCCCTCGCTTTGAATATTCCGTGGGAACGGCGGAGCATGCAAGCTACGGTATGGCGTTTACCTCCGCTGAGCTTGACCTTGCCGTGACGGAGCTTTCCGGCGTTATTTATGATATGATACGGCTTGCGGAGCTTGAAAAGACCTCGCAGCTTTTGGCGGAGCAGATCGAAAAGGCGCGCCGCCGCGTCAACGCGCTCGAGCATATCATGATCCCGCAGATCGAGAGGGCGATTTCCTCCATTTCTATGAAGCTGGATGAGAATGAGCGCGCCAATACGACGCGGCTTATGAAGGTCAAGGATATGATGCTGGAAAAGAAAATCGAAGCCGATCGAAAAAACGAAACATAAAAATCCGCCGCAGTCTGCGGCGGATTTTCTTTGGAATGAAGTAACCTTTAGGGAGGGGCGTACAAAAAATTACGCCATACGACGGCGAGCGTCTTACTTGACAGCGGATGGAGTTTGGAAGATGTGAAAAACTGGCTCGGCCATGCGGATATAG
>URZF01000007.1 GCA_900552255.1 uncultured Eubacteriales bacterium
CCAATTTGTAGTTTCACCTTTCATTATAGCAAAAAAATATGAAAAAAGATATAGATTTTCCATTTTTCTTGTAAGATTTTATTGACTTTTTTTCCCGTGCGTGATAATATAAAAGTGTGCCAAATGGAACACTTTTGAAAGGGCGTGGAAAAGTGGAAGCGTGCAGGCAAACCGAGGATATCGCGGCGGTTCTGCGGGAATGTGAAATTTTTTCCGGCATGTCGGAGCAGACGGCGCGGACGCTTTTGTCGATTCCTCCGGTGATTTTCGATGCCGGAGAGCGAATCGCGGGCGGAGAGACGTTTTCTCCGTGTCTCGGCGTTATGCTGTCGGGAAAAGCCAGTATTTACGGGCGAAACAGCGGAAGAAAGGTGCTTCTCAACCGGCTTTCGCGGGGAGATGTGTTCGGCGCCGCCTCCGCGTTTTTTGAAGAACACGAAAGCGTCAGCACAGTCGTCGCGGGAACAAAATGCCGCGTTCTTTTCATAGAGCGGGACTGTTTGGAAACAATAATAAAAAGCGATTTTTCCGTCGCTTCGGCGTATATCGAATTTCTTTCCGGAAAAATTTATTTTCTGAACAAGAAAATCACAGCCTTTACCGCGGGAAGCGCCGAGGCGGCGCTCTCCTGTTATCTGCTTGAAAGAGCGGACCTGTCCGATACGGTCACGGTGAATATGACGCGGCTTGCCTCCGCGTTGGACATCGGACGCACCACGCTTTACCGAGCGGCAGGCACGCTTGTGCGGGAGGGACTTATTGCCTGCGACGGAAAAGAAATACGCATTTTAAACAGAAACAATTTGGAAAAGAGGTACAAACAATGAAAAAAATCATCGCTTTCCTGCTCGTCATATGCCTTGCGGCGTCGTTTTTCGCCTGCGGCAAGACGGAGAACGAGGACGTCACCGTCCGCGTGATCGCTCTGAAAGGGCCGACCGGCATGGGAATGGTACAGCTGATGGCGAACGACAAGGCCGGCACATCCGCAAACGATTATGAGTTCACGCTCGCTTCCGCGCCGGAAGAGGTGCAGAGCGCGATCGCAAGCGTGGATATCGCGGCGCTTCCGGTCAACCTTGCGGCGGCGCTTTTCAACAAGGGCGAGGATATCAGCTTTGCCGCCGTCAACACGCTCGGCGTGCTCTCCATTATGGAGAACGGCAATACCATCGGCAGCATCGAGGATTTGAGAGGAAAAACCATCTACGCCACAGGAAAAGGCTCGACGCCGGAATATATCTTGAATTATCTGCTGACAAAAAACGGCATCGATCCCGAAACGGATGTGACGATCGAATATCTGACCGAGCATGCGGAGCTTGCAACGAAACTCGCGTCCGGCGACGCTGCGATCGGACTTCTGCCCGAGCCGAACGTCACGGTGGCGCTGACGACGGCTGAGGCCAACGGCAATACGGAGCTTCGCATCGCGCTGGATGTGACGGAGGAATGGGCGAAGCTCGGAGAGGGCGAGCTTGTGCAGGGCTGCATCGTGGTTTCCAATAAGTTCAAGACCGAGCATCCCGAGCAATATCAGAAATTCATGGAGGAATACAAGGCTTCCGTGGCCTATGTGAACAGCGATATCGCGTCCGCCGCCGAAGCGATTGCGGAATTTGAGATCGTTCCGAAGGCGGCGATCGCCCAGAAGGCGATTCCGAACTGCAACATCGTCTGCCTCGACGGAGAGGATGGAATCCGCTATATGGAAGCGATGCTGAATGTTCTTTATGAGGCGAATCCGCAATCGGTCGGAGGCAAGCTGCCCACCGACGCATTCTATGGCAAATAAAAGGGTCTCTCGGATCCTGCGCGGCGTTCTCTGCTTTGCGTTTTGGATTTTTGTTTGGCAGATGCTGGCGCTTGCCGTCAATCGGGTGCTGGTGCTGCCGACGCCGCTTGCCGTTGTGAAAAAGCTTTGGGAGCTGCTCGGCACGAAAGCGTTTTATCTGTCCTGCCTTTGGTCGCTCGGACGGATTTTCATGGGACTTTTCGCCGGGATTTTGGCGGGCGTTCTGCTCGCCGCGCTTTGTGCGGCGAGCGGACTTGCGGATTCGCTCATTTCTCCCGCGGTCTCCGTCATCAAGGCGACGCCGGTCGCTTCTATCATCATTTTAATGCTGTATGTGCTGGGAAAAAGCGCGGTTCCAATGGTCGCCTCGCTTCTAATGGTCATTCCGATTGTATTCGTCAACGTGCGCCGCGGCATCGATTCCGTTCCCGCATCGGAGCGGGAGGTGGCGCAGGTTTATGGCTTCGGTTTCGGCAAACGTCTGCGGTATCTGACTTTGCCGTCCGTCCTGCCGTATTTTTCCGCGGCGTGCCGCTCGGCGCTGGGACTTGCGTGGAAAGCGGGCGTCGCCGCCGAGGTCATCTGCACGCCGAAAAATTCGATCGGCGGCAAGCTCTACGACGCGAAAATCTATCTCGAATCGGAGGAGCTTTACGCCTGGACGATCGTCGTGATCCTGCTCAGCGTGCTCATCGAAAAGGTATTTGTGCTGGCGCTTGACAGGCTTTCACGGAAGGGAGGCGTCAGCGGTGCTGAAGCTTGAAAATATCGTGAAGTCCTATGGGGAAAAAAGAGTGCTGTCCGACGTGTCTATGACGATCCCGGACGGTGTCACGGCCGTTCTTTCCGGCATGTCCGGCAGCGGCAAAACGACCCTTTTGCGCATTGCCGCGGGGCTGGAAAAGCCGGATTCGGGCATAGTGTCCGTATCCGGCAGAGCAGCCGTCGTATTCGCGGAGCCGAGGCTTTTTCCTTCGGTCTGCGTCATGGAAAACGTGACGTGCGTCATGCGCGGCGACAGACGGGAAAATGAGCAAAGGGCGATGGCGCTCCTTTCGGCGGTGGGACTTGCGGACGCGGCACGGCTGCGGCCGCGCGAGCTGTCCAGCGGCATGGCGGCGAGGGCAGCGCTTGCCCGTGCGCTTGCGTATGACGCGGACACTTATCTGTTTGACGAACCGTTCGGAAGTCTCGACGGGGAGATCAAATCGCTTGTCATGCGGTATCTGAAAGCGTTTTTGAAGGGAAAGACCGCGCTTTTGATCACGCACGACATGGCGGAGGGAGATTTTATGGCCACGCTCCGTTTTCACCTTGCGAACGGAAGTCTTTCGGATATTACGGAAAATCAAAACGAAGAAACGCCGCATTGAATGCGGCGTTTTTTTGTTGTTTGCCCCGACGGTCATATTTTTCCGGCGGCTCGAATAGACTAAAACGAGGTGATGCTATGAAAATCCAATGGAAGACACTGCTTATCTGTGTCGCGATACCGCTTGCCGTCGGAGGTCTCGCCGGTCTTTTGTCAAGAGGCGGCATGGAGGTCTTTGCCTCTCTTGAAAAGCCGCCTCTTTCGCCGCCGGGATGGCTTTTTCCCGTGGTTTGGACAGTCCTGTATGTGCTGATGGGGATTGCCTCCTACCTCGTTTTCACTTCGGGTGCGGACAGGAAAACGGTCGGCTCGGCGCTTCGGGTATATGGCGTCCAGCTTGTCGTCAATTTCCTTTGGCCGATCTTCTTCTTTAATTTCGGATGGTATCTGTTTTCTTTTATTTGGCTGCTGCTGCTCTTGCTTTTGATTCTCATTACATTTGCCCGATTTTGGAAGATTTCCATTCCCGCCGCCTGTCTTTTGATCCCCTATCTCATATGGGTCGTGTTCGCGGGATATCTGAATCTCGGCGTGGCTTTGCTGAACGCATAGCTCTATCCAAATTTTCTGCGGCTGCATGCCTTCGGAACCGGGTTTCGGAGGGGTGCGGCCGGTTTTTGATCTTTTTAAAGAAGATTTGGAGGAAACGGCGGATTTTGCAGCGATTCTACTTGCGTTTTTAAAGATTCTATTATATAATAGACATAAGTTAAAAACAGTTCCGGCGGATTTACAATGAAACGGGGGCTTCGGCTGTGAAAAAACACATGAGCGGCGACGGATATGCGGCATATCTCTTTTGTGAGGGCACCAATTTTTATGCCTATGATCTGCTCGGTGCTCATGTGGAACAGCGCGGAGGCTCCTTTCTTTATACCTTTCGCGTATGGGCGCCGAATGCCCGTGAGATCTTCGTATGCGGCGATTTCAACGGATGGGACGAAAGTCTGCCGATGGAAAAGGATGCGGATTCCGGCATTTGGCAGGCAGTCTATCCGTCTCCTTTTTCGCTTGCGGGGAACCGCTACAAATATAAGGTGGTATCCGATAAGGGGACGGTATTCAAGGCGGACCCTTACGCGCGCTGTTCCGAAACGCGCGAAAAAACGGCGTCCATTCTCACGGACGGCGATGCTTTTTCATGGACGGACGACGTGTGGCGGATGAGACGGCGCTCGTTCTTTGAGGTGAAGGATCCGACGCGTCCGCATTTTTACAGCGAGCCGATGAATATTTATGAGGTGCATCTCGGCTCGTGGAAGACAAAAAACGGAGCTTCTGCCGCCGACGGCACGCATGATCTGCGCTATCGAGAGATCGCAGACGAGCTTTCTCGCTATCTTTCGGACATGCACTACACGCATGTGGAGCTGCTGCCCGTAACGGAGCATCCGTTCGACGGCTCGTGGGGCTATCAGGTGTGCGGCTGGTTTGCGCCGACCTCGCGCTTTGGAACGCCGGCGGATTTCAAATATTTTGTGAATAAAATGCACGAGTGCGGCATCGGCGTGATTCTCGACTGGGTGCCGGCGCATTTCCCAAAGGACGAGCACGGATTATACGAGTTCGACGGCTCGCTGCTCTATGAGTATCAGGGACGCGACCGCATGGAGAACCGCGGCTGGGGGACGCGCTATTTTGACGTCGGGCGTCCGGAGGTGCAGTCGTTTCTCATATCCTCCGCGCTCTTTTGGATGCGCGAATATCACGCGGACGGACTGCGCATCGACGCGGTGGCCTCGATGCTTTATCTCGACTATGACAGAGAGCCGGGCGAATGGATTCCGAATGAAAACGGCGGCAATCAGAATTTGGAGGCCATCGCGTTTTTCCAAAAGCTGAACACGGCGGTTTTCGCCGAATTTCCGGATATGCTCATGATCGCGGAGGAATCGACCGCCTGGCCGATGATCACAAAGCCGGTGTCCTCAGGCGGGCTTGGCTTTAATTTCAAATGGAACATGGGCTTTGCAAACGATCTGTTCGCTTACATGGCGACCGACCCAATCTACCGGAAATACTGCCATGAGAAGCTGACCTTTCCGATGATGTACGCGTTTTCAGAAAACTACATACTGCCCGTATCGCACGACGAGGTGGTGCACGGAAAAAAATCGCTGCTGGACAAAATGTTCGGCTCTTACGACGAGAAATTCGCCGCGATGCGCGTTTTTCTGACGTTTATGATGACGCATCCGGGCAAGAAGCTTTTGTTTATGGGAACGGAGTTCGCGCCGTTCCGCGAATGGGATTATGAGAACGAGCTGGAATGGTTCATGCTGCGCTATCCGCGGCACGCGGAGATGCAGCGCTGCGTAAAAAGGCTGAATGGATTATATCTTACGGAGCCGGCGCTTTATGAGATCGACGATAGCTGGGACGGCTTTGCGTGGATCGATCCGGACGACAGGGAACGCAGCACGCTTTCCTACCGGCGGCGCTCGATTTCCGGCGCGGAGCTTGTCGTCGTTTTAAATTTCACCCCTGTGAAGCGGGAAAGCTTTACGGTTTCCGTGCCGAAGAGAGGGGAATACGAGGAGATTTTCACGACGGACGTCTATGAATACGGCGGCTCCGGCGTTATAAACGGGAGTGTAAAATCAAAGGAGCACAAAGAGAAGGGACATATGAAAAGCGAGATTTCCGTCACGCTTCCGGCATACGGAGGACTTATTTTTCGGCGGCGTAAGGGAAAAAGGAACAGTCATGAATGAATTTAGATAAAAACCGAAAGGCAGGTAAATTCTTATGGTTGGCAAAAAGGAATGTATCGCAATGCTTCTCGCCGGCGGACAGGGGAGCCGTCTCTATACCCTTACCGAGCGGACGGCAAAGCCCGCCGTCCCGTTCGGCGGCAAATACCGCATCATCGATTTTCCAATGTCCAACTGTGTCAATTCCGGGATCGACACCGTGGGGGTCTTGACGCAGTATCAGCCGCTTGCGCTCAACGAATATATCGGAAACGGGGAGCCGTGGGATCTCGACCGGACGCACGGCGGCGTCACGGTGCTCCCGCCCTATCAGGGCAAGCGCGGCGCCGCATGGTACCGAGGCACGGCGAACGCGATCTATCAGAACATGACCTTTATCGAGCGGTATGCGCCGGATTATACCTTGATTCTTTCCGGCGACCATATCTATAAGATGGATTACAGCCGCATGCTTGCCGAGCATAAGAAAAACGGCGCGGACTGCACGATTGCGGTGCTTGAAGTCCCGATGAGCCAGGCGAGCCGCTTTGGCATCCTGAATACCGATGAGGACGGACGCATCACGGAATTTGAGGAAAAGCCGAAAGTACCGAAAAGCAACAAGGCGTCGATGGGGATTTACATTTTCACGACCGCGAAGCTGCGGGAATATTTGGAGGCGGACGACGCAGACCCCGACTCCTCCAACGATTTCGGCAAGAACGTCATTCCCGCCATGCTGCGGGACGGCTGTCTGATGTACGCCTATACTTTCGAGGGCTACTGGAAGGACGTCGGCACGCTGACGAGCCTTTGGGAGGCGAACATGGACCTGCTCGGCAATCCGCCGAAATTCGACTTGTATGACAGAAAGTGGCGCATTTTTTACCGGCATAACGCCTTCCCGCCGCATCGCATCGGAGAGGATGCGAAAATTTCCAATTCGATGGTGACGGAGGGCTGCGTCATCGACGGGACGGTCATCGGCTCCATTTTGGCCAACGGCGTCCGCGTGGAAAAGGGCGCCGTCGTGCGCGACAGCGTGATCATGAGCGGCGTCACGGTAAAGGCGGGCGCGCATGTTTCCTATGCGATCATCGACAGCGACACCGTGGTCGGAGAAAATGCCGATCTCGGCGACGCGCGCGAGGGCGGGCAGATTCTTGTGCTCGGCGCAGGACTGTGTATTCCTGCGGGAACGGTGATCCACGGCGGCGAGCTTGTGGACGACGGCAATCTTCATTCATGGATCGGTTAAGGAGGGGCGGGATATGTCTGTAGAGGGGATTATTTTTTCCAACATTCACGACAGCAACATCTCGGAGCTGACGAGGCAGCGCACGCTGGCCTCCGTTCCGTTCGGATGCCGCTACCGGCTGATCGATTTTCCGCTTTCCAATATGGTAAGCTCCAATATCAACAACATCAGCGTCATCACGCATTACAATTACCATTCGCTGATGGACCATATCGGCTCCGGTAAGGACTGGGACCTCGCGCGCCGTTCGGGCGGCGTGAAGATCCTGCCGCCCTATATCACGGCGTATGCGAATAATATGAACTCGCTTTATCGGACAAGGCTTGAGGCACTCAAAAGCGTCAATTATTCGATTCAGCAGATGACCTCGGATTATGTCGTCATGTCGGACTGCGACGTCATATGCAACATCGATCTGAACGACATGATAAACGACCACATCGAGAGCGGCGCGGATATCACGATCGCGGTGAAATACATGCCGCTTACGAGGAGCGCGGCGAAAAACAACACGCTCGTCTTTGCGAACGACGAAGGAAGGATCACGGATCTTTTGGCATATCCGACCAATTTCGAGGGCTACGCGGACGTCAATCTCAATATTCTTGTGATCAACCGGAAATATTTGCAGGAGATGGTGCTCGACGCGGTGGCGCACGGCTATGTCAGCATGACGCGCGACATCCTTCTGCGCGGCCTTTCCTATCGGAATTTCCGCGTTTATAAGTATGACGGATATTTCGCGTGCATTTCCTCTTTCGAGGACTATTTCGCGCACAGTATGCAGCTTATTGAGAACAAGGAGATGTTCGCTTCCTTGTTCGGCGTTGAATCAAGGCCGATCTACACGAAGGTGCGCAATTCCGCGCCGACCTATTACAGCGATCTGTCGAGCGTGAGAAATTCCCTGATCGCCGACGGCTGCGTGAGCGAGGGCACGGTGGAGCACAGCATTCTGTTCCCCGGCGTCAAGGTGGGGCGCGGCTCGGTCGTGAAAAACAGTATCTTATTTCAGGATACCTTTATCGGGGAGAATGCGTCCGTCGGCTATACGGTATCCGATAAAAACGTCGTGATCCGCGACGGCGTGACGCTTTCCGGTCATTCGACGCTCCCGCTTTATATCGAAAAGGGGCGCATGGTTTGACGCTTCGGCATAAAATAGCGGCGATGGGAAAATCGGAAGGATATCGGCTTTTGCCGTCTTGATTCTTTCGTGTATGTGCTTGCCCGCTGCGGTATTTTTACATACTGCCGATCATTCGGGGAGATAAGAGAGGAGAGGAAACGATGCCGGAGAAAACGATCATCCGCAGGCAGGCTTCTTGCTGCTTTTTCACGTGTATCGTCTGTTTGAGCCTTGCGCTTCTTGCCGCCGGCACCGCTTCTCGGCTTGTTCCGGCGGACATGTGGGAAGCGTCCGTCGGCGGAGGCTTTCTCCTACAAGTCGCAGCCGTTGTCCTCTATGCCGTGACAAGACGAAGAAAACGGATTTTCCGCATCGTCGGCATTTTCCTCAATACGCTTGGCGTAGGGCTTATCATGGCGGCGCATCCGCTCGCCGCGGACTTCCGTCTGACGGCGCAGACGCTTTCTCTTTGCGCCGTGCCGGCGGCGGTTCTGCTTGCGGCTTATTTATCCGTTTTGCTGTTCCCGCGTGCGCGGAAATGGTGCGGGGTCGGCTGCATGGCATGTCTTATCGCGCTCCTTGTGCTTTTTGCGGTGCTTTGGTCGAAGCGGGGAGTCGCTCTTTACGGTTTCCCGCTTTACAGTACGGTTTTTGTATTTTTTTATGCGGTGACGCTCGTCCCCGAGGCCGACGATTTGAAAACGATCGGAGATACGCTCTTTTTTTCCAGCCTCGGCGCGCTTATCGTGATTTTGTTCATTGTGCTTGCCGCCGTTTCGCAGGGCGACTGCTGCGACGCGGACTGCTGCGACTGCTGTGATTGCGGCGGCACAGGCGATACGAAACGGACAAAAATCGGAAAACGAAAATAATCGACGATAGGGAGGTACTTTTGTGAAAAAAATTCTGTATGCCGGAAGCGAAATCATGCCGTTTGCCGCGACGGGCGGACTCGGCGATGTGCTGGGCTCGCTGCCGGCGGCCCTGAAACGGAAAAATCCGGATGACGATGTGCGCGCGGTTATGCCGCTTTACGGGCAGATCGAAGAGGCATGGCGCTCGAAAATGGATTTTGTCATGCAGATGACGGTGCCTCTCGCGTGGCGGCGCCAATACTGCGGCGTTTTTTCTCTTGTAAAGGACGGCGTGACGGTCTATTTTCTCGATAATGAATATTATTTTAAGCGGCCTTCCCTTTACGGGGAATACGACGACGCCGAGCGTTTTGCTTTCTTCTCGGTGGCGGTGCTGGAGCTTATGCGCGACGCGGATTTTTTCCCGGATATTCTGCATGCGAACGACTGGCAGACGGCGCTTTCCGTCGTCAAGCTGAAGCGAAGCTATGCGGCGTATCCTGGATATGCCGGTGTGACCGCGGTGTATACGATCCACAATATCGAATATCAGGGGATTTACGGAAAAGAGCTTCTCGGCGATGTGTTTTCCCTCGAGGAGTCGGATGCGGAGATCGTCGATTACGGCGGAGCCGTCAATTTGACGAAGGGCGCCGTCGTCTGCGCGGACTACGTGACGACGGTCAGCCCGAATTACGCAAGGCAGATCCAAACGGAGGAATATTCGAGCGGACTGCACTTTATTCTCCGGCAGTATGGATATAAGATAGACGGCATCGTCAACGGCATCGACACGGCTTATTACGATCCGGGAAGCGATCCCGAACTGCCGTATCATTACAGCGCAAGGGGACTGCTCGGCAAAATGAAAAA
Organism: uncultured Eubacteriales bacterium; assembly: GCA_900552255.1. Taxonomy (GTDB): domain Bacteria; phylum Bacillota; class Clostridia; order Oscillospirales; family CAG-272; genus QALR01. The sequence continues at coordinate 9,975 of URZF01000007.1, forward strand.
CAAGGATGCGCTGCAAGCCCGCTTCGGACTTGCGCTGCGCCCCGATACGCCCGTGATCGCTATGATCTCGCGCCTTGCCTCTCACAAGGGCTTCGACCTTGTGCTTGCCGTATTCGATGAGATGATGCGCGACGACGTGCAGTTTATCCTGCTCGGCACGGGAGAGCGCGGATTTGAAGAGTTTTTCCGCGCGGCGGCGGCGCGCTACCCCGGACGGGTGTCCGTGAATCTCACCTATGACCGCGCGATGTCCAAGCTCATTTATGCCGGCGCGGATATCTTTCTCATGCCGTCGAAAAGCGAGGCCTGCGGGCTTTCCCAGATGATCGCGTCTCGCTACGGCACGGTGCCGGTGGTGCGCGAAACGGGCGGCCTTTACGATACGATAAAGCCTTACGGTCCGGACAGGAGCGGCAACGGCTTTACCTTTGCTTCCTACAATGCCCATGATATGCTCCATGTCGTAAGGGAGGCGGAGGGGCTTTACCGCGACACGGAGAACTGGAAGGCGCTTGTGAAAAAAATCATGAAGCTCGACTTTTCATGGAACGCCTCCGCGGAAAAATACGACGGGCTGTATGAGCATCTGATTTGACCCGCTTTTGCCATTCAAATAACGATCAAAGGAACTTGAAACATGGAACAAACGATCACTGAAAAATCCATAAGGGAGGCTTTGGAGAGCAAGATCTCCCGTTATTTCGGCGTGCGCGCCGAGGATGCGACAAGAGCGCAGCTTTATAAAGCCGTCATTTTGACGGTGAGGGATATCCTCACGGACAAACGCTCCGCCTTTCGCCGCGTCGTGAAGCAGAAAAAAGCGAAGCGGGTATACTATCTCTGTATGGAATTTCTCATCGGCCCGTCGCTTAGAAACAATCTGCGCAACCTTGGGCTGGAAGCCGAATACGCCGCCGCGGTGAAATCACTCGGCTTCGAACTTTCCGAGCTGTACGCGGCGGAGCCGGATCCGGGACTTGGCAACGGGGGACTCGGCAGGCTTGCGGCCTGCTTTATGGATTCCCTTACTACGCTCGATTATCCGGCGACCGGCTTCTCGCTCTTATATGAATACGGTCTGTTCAAGCAGAAGATCATCGACGGAAATCAGGTGGAGCTTCCCGATATTTGGATGCCGGGCGCCGAGGGCTGGCTTGTCGCAAGGACGGATAAGACCTTTACCGTCCGCTTCGGCGGCAAGATCTCGGAGAGCTGGGAGGGCGGACGGCTGAAAATCACGCATACCGATTATGATGAGGTTCAGGCGGTGCCTTACGACATGATGATATCGGGCTACCGGAGCTTTGCCGCGAACAATCTGCGCCTTTGGAAGGCGCAGGATATCACGAATTTCAACATGAAGCTCTTCACACAGGGGCAGTACATGCAGGCGGTCGAGCAGAATACGAGCGCGGAGATGCTCACGAAGGTGCTTTATCCCTCCGACGATCATATGGAGGGAAAGATCCTGAGGCTTTCCCAGCAGTATTTTCTCGTTTCGGCCTCGCTTCAAAATATCATTGCGGATCATCTTACTCAGTACGGGACGCTTGCGAATTTTGCGGAAAAGAACGCGATTCACATCAACGACACGCATCCGGCGCTCTGCATCCCGGAGCTTATGCGGATTTTCATGGATATTTACTCATTTTCATGGGAGACCGCTTGGGATACGGTGACAAAGACCGTTTCCTATACGAATCACACCGTCATGCCGGAGGCGCTGGAATGCTGGAACGAGGATCTTTTTCGTCTCCGGCTTCCCAGGATTTATTCCATCGTATGCGAGATCAACCGCCGCTTCTGCGCGGACCTTTGGAATCTTTATCCGGGCGACTGGGACAGGATTTCCCGCATGTCGGTCGTCGCAAACGCACAGGTGCGCATGGCGAATCTCAGCGTGGTCGGCTCCCATACCGTCAACGGCGTTTCCAAGCTTCATTCGGAAATTCTGAAAAATACGGTCTTTCATGATTTTTATAAGGTGGCGCCGGATAAATTCACCAACGTGACAAACGGGATCGCCCACCGCCGCTGGCTCTGCTATTCCAATCCGAAGCTTGCGGGTCTGCTCGATCATACCATCGGACAGAATTATCGCACGGAGCCTCAGGCGCTTGCGGAATTCGGAAAGTACGCGGAGGATCAATATGTCGTCGAGGCGGTGCGGGATATCAAGCACCGGAACAAGGAAGCCTTTGCCGCGTGGTATGCGGAAAAAACGGGCGGAAAGCTGGACACACATTCGGTTTTCGACGTTCAGGCAAAGCGCATCCATGAATACAAGAGACAGCTTTTGAACGTGCTCAAAATCGTCGTACTTTATGATGAGCTGAAAGCGGATCCGAACGCGGATATTGTTCCGCAGACCTTCTTTTTCGGAGGAAAGGCTGCGCCGGGCTATTATATGGCGAAGGATATCATAAAGCTTATTTGGTGTCTTGGACGTGAGATCGATGCCGATCCGCAGGTGCGCGAGCGCATCCGTGTCGTATATTTGGAGGATTACAATGTCAGTATGGCAGAGGTCCTCATGCCCGCGACGGACATTTCGGAGCAGATCTCCCTTGCCGGGAAAGAAGCGAGCGGAACGGGCTGTATGAAATTCATGATCAACGGTGCGATGACGGTCGGCACGCTCGACGGTGCGAACGTCGAGATGGCGGATGCGGTGGGACGCGAAAACATCTATATTTTCGGGCATACGTCAAAAGAGGTCGAGGAGCTTTGGCGAAACGGTTACAACGCTATGAATTATTATGCCGCGGATCCGCGGCTGAAAGCGGCGGTCGACCGGATTTCCGCCGGCTTTGCCGGAGAGGATTTTTCCGGGATTGCAGGCTATTTCATTTCGGGAAATCACAATGTCGCAGATCCATATCTCTGCCTTGCCGACTTTGAGTCCTATTTCAGAACGTATGAGACGGCCGTTTCGGATTACGCAGACCGTGCGGCTTGGACCTCTAAGGCGATTCGCAACATCGCCGCCGCGGGATATTTTGCCGCGGACAGAAGCATTACAGAGTATGCCGAAAAAATTTGGCATTTGGAGAATGTGACGGAGTAACGAATGGCTGGATTTTCACGTATGGGAGCCGAGTCCCGGCTTTTGGAGCACAAATATGTAAACGGGCGGCGAACGGCCGGACGCGGCGCGTTCGAGCGTTCCGATACCGTAGAGTTCCGGATCGGCGTTCCGGAATCGACGGTCGGCGCGGAGCTGCTTGCCGTATCGGACGATACGGGAGAGCGCTTTCGGTTTCCGATGACGGAATCGAGCGGGGAATATTCCGTCTCCATTCCGATGGAAACGCTTTGCGCGGGGGAATTAAGCGGACTTTTTTACTACAAATACCGTGTTTATACCGGATTCGGAACCTTTGATTTGATGCGTCGAGAGCATGATTTTTCCGAATGCTATGTGAATGCGGACAGCAAAAAGGGAGATTTTCAGCTTCTCGTTTATAAGAAACGAAAATGCCTGCCGGAATGGCTTTACGGCGGGGTGATGTATCAGATTTTCCCAGACCGCTTCTTTTCTGCGGGAAGCTGTCCCGCAAAGGACGGCGCGGTGCTGTGCCGGGACAGGGAGACGTTCCCCTCATATTTCCGCGACCGGCTGGAAAACGAAAAAAACAATGTGTTTTACGGCGGCGATCTTGCGGGGATCGTCGAGAAGCTCGATTATCTCGCGTCTCTCGGCGTGACCTGTCTATATCTCAATCCGATTTTTGAGTCGCCGTCGAATCACCGCTACGATACGGCGGATTATCTGCATGTCGACCGAATGCTCGGCGGGGACGAGGCGCTGTCATCGCTTGTCCGCGCCGCCTCGGAGCGGGGAATTGCCGTTCTGCTCGACGGCGTATTCAACCATACCGGAGCCGACAGCGTCTATTTCAACGCAAAGGGAACCTATGCCTCCGTGGGAGCGGCGCAATCGAAGGCTTCGCCGTATTATCCTTGGTATACGTTCGAGCATTATCCCGACCGGTACGACGCATGGTGGGGGGTCAAGACCTTGCCGCGCGTGAACTCGGATGCGCCCTCCTATCGGGAATTTTTATTCGGGAAAGACGGCGTCGTCCGCCGTTATATGAGATTCGGGATAGCGGGATGGCGCATCGACGTAGCCGACGAGCTTTCCGACGATTTTTTGACACAGCTCTCGGACGTTGTGACGGAGGAAAAGCCCGATGCGGCGATCCTTGGCGAGGTTTGGGAGGACGCGACGGACAAAATCTCATACGGCGTTCGGAAAAAATACCTGCGCGGCGGCGAGCTTGATTCGGTGATGAACTATCCCGTGCGGCGGGCGGTCATCGAGTATTTGACGGCCGGCGACTATATGTCGCTGCGCCGCACGCTTATGACCATTTACGGGCATTATCCGCCCGAGGCGGCGAACGCGCTTATGAATATTCTCGGGACCCACGATACGGAGCGCATTCTGACGGCGCTCGGAGACGAGAGGGCAGGAGAGCTTCCGTATTCGGCGCTTTCGGAGCACCGGATGACAAAGGAGCAGAGGGAACATGCTGGGACGCTTTTGCGGCTGGCGGTCTGCATTCAGATGACGCTGCCGGGCGTGCCGTGCATTTTATACGGTGACGAGGCGGGGCTTGAGGGTTATATCGACCCGTTCTGCCGCGCGCCGTTTCCGTGGGGAGACGAGGATAAGGAGCTGACGGCGCTTTACCGTGCATTCGGAAAGCTGCGCCGTGAGGAGAGCATTTTCCGCTGCGGCGGTTTTTCCCTCTTATATGTGGATTCGGAAATTCTGTGCTTTGAACGGCATGGAGAAAGAGAAATGCTTGCCGTGACGGTAAACCGTTCGCGGGAAACCTATGAGTTTCACGCGCCTCTCGCCGTATCGGAGCTGATGACAGGGGTTTGTGCGCAGGCGATTGAGCTTGCGCCGGAATCCTTTGCCGTCATCAAGCTTCCGAGGGACACGGATTACGGGGTATTTGTAAAAATCGAAAGGGACGGGGAAAGGACATGAAAGGGCCTGCTTTTGTCTTGGCCGCTCTGCTGCTTTTAACGTTGCTCTCTTCCTGCGGCACGCAGAGCGATATCGTCATTCATACGGATACGCGCGCGCAGACGTCGTCCGCAGAAAACACAGAGCTTCCGAATGAACCCGATGAGGACAGGCTTTTCGTGGTGATCAACAAAAGCTCAAAGGTTTTCCATTTGGACCGCGACTGTATCTATGCGGCGCGCATGTCGGAGGAAAATCGATTGGAAATCGAAGTCGTGGATATCGAATATCTGACGGAGCACGGTTATACCGCGTGCGGGAAGTGCTCCGCTGCATATAAACAAAATGATCCGGAGGAAACAAAATGATCGAAAAAATTTTTCAGTACGGCGATAAATGCGTCCGCATAACGGCGTGCGCCGAAAACGCGGTGAGGATCCGCGTGGGAGATGAGCGGGGGGAATCGCTCTTCGACCGGTACGGGCTTTACAGAAAGCCGGACGAGGTCTGCGGTGAGGAGCTTGCAAACGGGGTTTCGGCAGGAGGACTTACCGTCACCTTTGAAGAGGGGATCGTCACGTTTGGGAGCGTCCGCTTCGAGCGGAAAATGGATGTGCGCAGCCTTGACACCGATGCGGTAAAGGCTTATTTCAACGAGACGCTGAGCGGTATGCGTCCGCCGCAGAAGCAGATCATCGGCGAGGATGCGAAGCGCGGTTACGGCGCGGTGGATTTCCAGCGGAATCCGAAATATGCGGCGGTTTCCGGTATTGAGGACGAGCTTTTCTACGGACTCGGCGCTGCCAATCCCGACCGCATCGTGCTCAACGGAAAGACTTATCTTGAGCGTGTCGTCTATCAGAGCAACGAGATGCCGGTCCCGTTTCTCATGACCAAGGCCGGATATGGGATCCTGTGCAATTCCACATGGTGGCACGGCATCGACGTCTGTGCCCGTGACGCACATGAGATTCTGTGGTATCTGCCGGACGGCGATATCGATTTCACCGTGTTTGCCGGCGATACGCTCGCGGCGCTTCTCGAACGCTTCACCTATATCACCGGACGTCCGGCGCTGCTGCCGAAATGGGCGTATGGCCTTGCCTTTATCGATCAGTATACGGCGGATCAGTATGAGATCATGCGCAATGCGGCGGCTTTCCGTGAGAAAAAGCTGCCGTGTGATTCGATAAGCTTGGAGCCGGGCTGGATGGAGAAGCGGTACGATTTTTCCGTGAATAAAAAATGGAACCGCGGGCGTTATCTCATCGAGGAATGGGCGCGTTCTAAGGAGCCGGGACATGTCAATCCGAACTTCTTTACGGCGGCGCTTTCGCGATACGGCTTCAAGCTCCATCTGTGGCTTTGCTGCGAGCATGATTTCACCGCCGAGGAGGAGCGCCGCATCGGCAACGAGGTGGCGCCGGAGATCCCGGACTGGTTCGACCACTTGAAGCAGTTTGTCTGCGACGGCGCGTCGTCGTTCAAGCTCGACCCGTGCCATACCGTCGACAATGCGGACGAGCGCCGTATCTATGCCAACGGACACGGCGAGCCGGAGATGCACAATCTCATCCAGACGCTGTATATGCGCGATATGTACCGCGGCGCTGCGGAATACACGGGACTTCGTCCGATGCACCATTACTGCGGCGGTTATACGGGCACGGGCGCATACGGCGCCTCCAATACGGGCGACAACGGCGGCGAGCTGACGACGCTCGTTTGGATCCTCGGCTGCGGCATGTCCGGCATCTCCAACCTGACCTGCGATATGAACGTCTTCGAGAAGCATACGCTGCATTATTGCTTCTTCACCGCGTGGTGCCAGCTCAACAGCTGGTACGGCTTCGCCCATCCGTGGTGGGCAGGCGAGGAAATCGAGCCGGTTTTTGCCTTCTATGACAGGCTTCGCTATCGCCTTTTGCCGTATATTTATTCGACGGCGATCACGGCGAACCTCACCGGAATGCCGGTGTGCCGTGCGATGCCGCTGATGTTCGAGGATGACGCTCTGCAAAACGCCGTCTGCGAGTATATGTTCGGCGAAAATCTGCTGGTCGGCGCATTCTCGGATGAAATTTATCTGCCGGCGGGGAACATTTGGATCGATTATTGGAGCGGCAAGGTCTATGAGGGCGGCGCCTCGGTGAAGCCGGAGATCCCGAACGACCGCGGAGGCTTCCTCTTTGTGCGCGGAGGCGCGATTATCCCGACCGACATACCCCGTCAGCATACGAATCCGGGCGACACGGAGAATATCATTCTTGAGCTTTATCCGCATGGCGTTTCTTACTGCGATTTCTATGAGGATGACGGCATGACGCTCGAATATAACGACGGTAAGCGTACCGTGACGCGCATTTCCATGGCGGAGGCGGACGGCCGCTGCGATATTGGCATCGGAGAGCGCGAGGGCGATTTCAGAGGGCTCGGAAAGAGAACCTATACCGCGCGCGTGTTTGCGGAGGATAGACCGAAGAAGATCACGGTGGGCGGAAGGTCTGTCGAATTTGAATACGACGGCAGATACGCGGCCTTTGAGCTGGGAGAGGAAACCGAGGCGGCTGTCTTCTTTGCCTAAACAGGGAGGAATCAAAATGCTGGAAATTACAAATACAAGCGTTATGAATTTGGAAAACGCCATGCGCGGCGCGCGCAATCCGCTGAACAGCTGGGCGCGCAGCGACAGCGCCTATGACGCGGACAGAAATTATATCCTCGGGGAAAACGATATCGGACTCGGCATGCGGCTTTGCCGCGCCGGCTCCGATCACCGGAAGTTCATTCGGCAGATCATCGTTTCCGCGGATATCACGGCGCCGTTATATTGGTGGAAAGAATTCGACACTTATAAGGTCGGAACGGTCGCCAATTCCACGAGCACAATGCACAAAATCCAAGCAAAAGAATTTTCGCGCGAGGATTTTTCGCACGATCATATGAGTGAGACCGCTCTCGCGTGCCTCGACAGCGTCATCGCGTGCTTGGAGGAGCGCCGCCTCCGTTTCCTTGAAACGAAGGACAAGGCGTTCTGGTATGATATGATCCAGCTTCTGCCGGCGAGCTACAATCAGCTGCGCACGGTGACGCTGAACTATGAGGTGCTTGTCAACATCTACTATGCGAGACGCACGCACAAGCTCGACGAATGGCACACGGTGTGCCGCTGGATCGAATCGCTCCCATATGCGAAGGAATTTATCCTTTCCATCGGCAGTAAGGAGGAAAGGAGCTGACATGACTTACGAAGAATATGCGGCATTCTGCGCCGCAACCAAGGAGCGGCGCATCGAATGGTTTCGGAACGCGCGCTTCGGCATGTTTATCCATTACGGGCTTTTTTCCTCCCACGGAATGGGAGAATGGGCGCAGGTATGGGAAAATATCAAAATCTCCGATTATGAAAAGCTTGCCGCCGCGTTCTGCCCGAAGGAAGGCTGCGCCGACGAGTGGTGCCGGCTGGCAAAGGAGGCCGGCGCAAAGTATGCGGTGCTCACGACACGCCATCACGAGGGCTTTTCTCTGTGGGATTCCAAGGTCAATCCGTTCAACTCCGTGAACTACGGTCCGCACCGCGATATCGTGCGGGAATTTGTCGACGCCTGCCGCAGATACGATCTGAAAATCGGGCTTTATTCGTCGCTGATGGACTGGCGTCATCCCGATGCGTGGAAATGTATGACGGACGAGGGCGCCCGCGCACGGTTCACGAAATATATCGAGGACCTCAACACGGAGCTTTTCACGAATTACGGGAAGATCGATATCCTTTGGTACGATATGCCGTGGCCGCGCATGAGCTCGAAGGACTGGGATTCGGTAAACCGCAATTATAAGATAAGGGGACTTCAGCCGGATATCCTCATCAACAACCGCAGCCGGATGCCGGAGGATTTTTTCACGCCGGAGGATGCGATCGTTGCGGAGGACGGAAGCGACTGGGAGGCCTGCATGACTTTCAACGGCATTTCGTGGGGCTATGTGGACGAGGAGCAGATTGCGCCGTATTCCTATACGGCAAATCAGATCGTGCGCATGCTGCAGCGCTGTTCCGCCGCGGGCGGCAATCTGCTGCTCAACATCGGACCGAAAGCGGACGGCTCCGTTCCGCGCGAGGCGGTGGAACCGCTGCATAAAGTCGGCGCGTGGCTCCGCGAAAACGGAGAGGCGGCGTACGGCTTGAAAAAGAAAATTTCCGGCGAAGAGTGCGGCGCCAACAACGTTTCCAAATGCACGGTATCGCCGGACGGAAAGACCGTTTATGTGTGGAATTATATTTGGCCGCGGACGGGAGAGATGGTTTTCGGCGGATACAGGAAAGCACCGCGGCGCATCTCGGTGCTTGCGACCGGCGAGCCTCTTGATTTTGCGATGGATGGGCATCGTATCGTGCTGAAATCGCTGCCGCAGTCATCTCCTGACCGGAATTTGGGCATTGCCGTTCTGAAAATGGAATTTGACGAGCCGTATGACTATTGCTACGGCAGCTATTATCCGCAGGTCCATGAGGGCAGGGATCCCTCGGAGGGACTTGGAAACTGAAAGGGAAGGTAAATGAAATACGATTTTGAAACGCTGATTCCGCGCTATGGCGTCGGCTCCGGCAAATGGGATGAAATGCGGGAGGAGGTTCCGGACCTTCCGGACGATATCGTGCCGCTGTCGGTGGCGGATATGGAATTCAAAAACGCGCCCGAGATCGTCGAGGGACTGAAAGAGTATCTCGATACATCGATTCTCGGCTATACGCATGCGACGGACGCGTATTATCAGGCGGTGACAGGCTGGATGGAACGTCGTCACGGCTTTTCACCGAAAAAAGAATGGTTTGTCGAATATGCCGGCGTTGTGCCGGCCCTGCGGCATATGGTGGGTGTTTTCACAAAACCGGGCGACAGCGTGATGATCACCTCGCCGGTTTATTATCCGTTTCGGGGGGCCGCTGAATTCAACCGCTGCCATGTCGTGGAAAACGAGCTTATCGAAAAGGACGGCCGATATACGATCGATTTTGCGGATTTTGAAGAAAAGGCGAAGCGTGAGGAGGTCAAACTCTATATCTTTTGCAGTCCGCACAATCCGGTAGGGCGCGTGTGGACGGAGGAGGAGCTCCGCCGGATCGCGGAGATCTGTCTTGCAAACGATGTGTTCATCCTGTCGGATGAGATCCATTTTGATCTGATCATGCCGGGGTATCGGCATGTTTCCATGATGAATCTGGAAGAGAAATACCGCGACAACTGCGCGGTATGCACGTCTCCCGGCAAGACGTTCAATTTGGCGGGGATGCAGGCGTCGAATATTTTTATTTCGGATGAACGGCGCAGAGAAGCGGTCATGCGCGCACGCGGACATTTTTCGCTGAATGCACTCAGCTACAAGGCGACGGAACTCGCCTATGAGCATGGTGAGGAATGGATGCGTGAGGTGATTTGCTATATAGACGCGAACAAAACCTTTGTCACGGCTTTTTTAAGGGAGCATCTGCCGTTTGTCAAGGCGACGGAGCTTGAAGGGACCTATCTTCTGTGGCTCGATTTCCGCGCATTGGGGCTTCCTAAGCAGGAGCTGGAGGCGCTGATGAGAAAAAAAGCTTATCTTTTCCTCGACGAGGGCTATATTTTCGGACGGGGCGGAGAAGGCTTCGAGAGGCTGAATCTCGCCTGCCCGCGCCGTGTGCTTGCCGAGGCTCTCGAGAGATTGGAGAAAGCTGTCCTCGGTGTATACCGCGCGTAAAAATCCCGTAGGTGTTTGTGAATCGTGCTGTGTACAGCAGAATCAGAAAATATTTCGATAATAGATTCGATAATAGATGAGATCACAATTTGAATGTGCCGTTCTCACGGCGGGAGGTCATGATGAAAAAAACAGTGAAAACAGCGGTGTCCCTCATAATCGCAGCGGCGCTTTTGCTTTTGATGGCGTCGTGCACTTTTTCGGAGGTTTTACAGAAATTATTCGTCGGCAGCATGGACGATGGTACCGCGGATTTTGATATGGGCGTCATCGAGTTGGGTGCGTATGTGAGCGATTTTTCAGGAATGAAATTTGCGCTTCCCGAGGGGTGGGAATTTTATGACAGAGAAGAGCTTCTCAAAATGTCCGGACTTGATGAGAACGGAGACGAGGATGCCCTGAAAAAGGAGCTGCTCAAAAAGACTACGGTTTACGATATGTTTGCGGTCGATTCCATGACCGGTATGAACGTGATCGTGCTGTATGAAAATATCAAGGTCCAGGGCATGGATACAGAGACCTTCAGCGAACAGGATTATGCCGCCGCTTTGACGGGCAATCTTGAAAAGCAGACGACGATCCAGTATACGAAATCGAGCGAGCAGACTGTTGCCGTCGGCGGGTTCGATTTCCTCGAGCTCTCCTATGAAGCGTATTATCCGGACTATGATTTTTCCATCGAACAAAAATATTATATCCGGAAGATCGATGATTTTATCATGGGCATTATTGTGACGGAGGGAGACGGCAGCTTCGACGATCGCCAAATGGATCTATTTTAAGAG
>URZF01000008.1 GCA_900552255.1 uncultured Eubacteriales bacterium
GTGTGCAACTATCCGCATAAGCAAAACGTCTAAGAGGCTTTTAGTCCGGGATGACAGGATTCGAACCTGCGGCATCCTGCTCCCAAAGCAGGCGCGCTACCAACTGCGCTACATCTCGGCGGTCACTTCACGGTAGTTATTATAAATGAAAAAAACGGTTTTGTCAACCGACAGTCATAATTTAAGCGGCGCTTTCGCGCCGTTTCTCATTTGTTTTTGTTTCGTGCTTTCTCCTTCTGTTCAAGCCTGGCAAGCAGCCTTTCCTCTTCCACTTGACGGGATATTTCCTTCACGGAATCAAAATAAAGCTTTGCATTTCTATTGATCACCAGGATGATCGGGAAAACAAGCTGTCCATATGCGGCGACAATCATGGTAAACGCATAAAGGCGGGCGCCAAGCATATAGACCGGATTCAAGGTCGAATATAGATCCATCGAAAAGGTTTCCAGCACCAGCATGATCCCCATGAAAACCGGAAAAATTACCGTCCAGCGATATCCCATATACAATGCGGCAAGGAACAGCGGGATCACGATCAGCATCAGGGTATTGTGCCACGAATAAATCAGCAGGATCCCCTGCACCGCGCACAAAAGCTCCGCCGCCACCTGCAAGATGCGGGTGATCGCCCAAAGCAAAAATACAACGGAGGCAAAACGCCTGCCGGAAGAAACGGCGGTATCCTCGGAAGCAAGCTGACTTACCAATGCCTTGCGCTTTTGTCTCGATTCTCTATCCATCGCACACCTCCCTCTTCCGATACCGGCAAATCTAATGTGTCAATATTATCTCATATTCAACACCGTTTGTCAATATTTTGAATGATAATATCTGCTCTTTTTAGTCCTGCATGATATGCTGGTTTCGGATCTCGGGGCTTTCGATGGTTTCGTTTATCGCAAAGGCATACGGTTCAAGATAGTCGCCGAGCGCGGGAGAAAGCCCCTCGCGGACAAGCGCCGCCGCGACATCTGCGCAAAGCGATTCGATCCACGCGGATTTCTGAGCGGGAGATGCTTCGGCGTCCGCAAGCAGACGTTCAAGAAGCGCCGCTCTGCCGCCGAGCAGCGGAAGCTTTCGCATGGCGCGAAAAAGCCATTTATAATACGGCGCATGCACCCGATTGAGAAGAAAAATCATGCCGGCGCAATGCTCGGCAAAGCGCGCAAGCGCAAGACCGGCCGCACCGCTTTCCCCATGCGCGAGGCATCTTGCGTAGTTATACTGCCCCGTCTGCGCCATCGCGATGGCTTTGGATGCGATTTTTTTGAGCCGCACGTCGGGCGGCATCCCATAGAGGATTTTTTCCCGGATTTCGGTAAATTTGCCGAGCGGGTCTGAAAACACCTCGCCGTTTGTCGCCTCGGCCAAATAAAAGGACGGCGTATACAGCCAATCCTCGAGGCTCTCCGGCGCGCCTTCCCTGCCGGTATAGGCGAAATAGAACGCCGATATGGTATGCACGCCCTTGCTTCCGCCGCCCATGACGCTGCGTTTTTGCAGCCGGTAGCCGTGAAATTCCGCCGGGAGTCCCGCATACGCGCGGAACAGCCGGAAGCCGAAAAGGCGCTCATCCTCATCCGTAATCCAAAGGCAGAAGCCGGGTTCAAAATCGTGGTCGCGTGAGATTTCGTCGTCAAAGCCAAAGCATTCGGAGCCGTGTCCTACAAGCCCTGCGGCGATGCGCCCCTTATATTCCGGGAATTTTTCCTCCAGCATGGGACGGCCGTATTCCTCATAAAAGGCGCGGGAAAGTTCAAGTCCGGTCATAGATCTTCTCGGCGGCGGCAGTGAGCTCCGCTTCCCTTGCGAAATATCCGAAAAATCCGTAGGACGGCGCGCATTTGGAGCAAATAAAGGCGTAATTTCCATCGTGCGGGAGCGTTTCCGAGCAGAGATAAGACCACGCCGCATCAAGAGAGGAAGCGATTCGCCCGTCCATCTTGTCTTTATCGTAATACAGATGGGCGAGATTTACATAGCTCACCGCGATTTCTCCGTCGTTGTTCCCGTTTTTTTCAAGAATCCCGATCGCCGTTTTATAATTTTCCTCGGCCTTTTCAAATTCGCCGAGCTCCGCGTACGCCGACGCCGTATTGTTGCACAGAGCCGCCAAAAGATAGCTGTCGGGCGGAAGCTCCGCCTCGTAGATTCTTCTTGCGCGCTCGTAATACGGCAGCGCCTCCGCCGCCCTGCCGAACGCCTTCATGGTCGTGGCGCCGTTGACATAGATCGTACCGCCGGAAACCGAATTTCCAAGCCCGTGCTCCTCCATCAGCGCAAACGCCTCCGATACGGCGGCAAGTCCGCGTTCTTTTTCACCCGTGCGGCGGAAATATCCGATCTCCTCGCTCAAAATCTCCAAAAGACCTCTCGTATCGCCGGAAAGGCGCGCTTCTCTTTCCCAATAGGAAAGCAATCTGCCCGCACCCGCGAGGTCGTTTCTCGAAAAATGCTCGTCGAGCTTTTCGACCACGCGCCGGATCGGCACCCTGTCCTGCTTTTCCTTGGAGCAGCTTTCACACCGGCAGCTCTGTTCTTCCTTCATCACAGTTTTCTCCTTTTATGATATTCAGTATTCGATGCCCTCTCTCGAGGCGATCCCTCTGTCATACGGATGCCTGAGCTTTCTCATTTCGGTGACGTAATCCGCAAGCTCGCAGAACTTGGGATCGGGATCTCTGCCCGTCAGCACGACCTCCGGATGCCCGCCTCTCAGATAAACGAGAAGCTCCTCTTCATCGATCATACCGTGGCGGCATGCCGCGAAGACCTCGTCCAGCACCAGCATGTCAAACTCCCGCGACCGTCTGAGAAGCTCCGCAAGATAAGCGCGGTAGCAGCGGCCTGCCGCCGCGCGCTGTTCCCCGTTCATATTGGCGTACCGCCCGTAATGCTCCTCAGAGCGGCAGACGGTGATGCCGGAAATCCCCTCCAAAACACGGATTTCCGACGAGGCGCCGCTCTTGAAAAACTGTCCGATGAGAACGCGCTTTCCGCTTCCCGCCGCACGCACGGCAAGTCCCACCGCCGCGGTGGTCTTTCCCTTCCCGTCGCCGCAATAGATGTGTATCAATCCGTTTTCCATCATATCTTCCTTTCCAGTATATCATAAATGAGCTTCATGTCAAGAGCGCCGCGCACCGCGTCCGCGAGCAGATCATACTGCGCCTCTTTATATGCCTTCCCGTCGAAAACGGCATCCGTGTCAAACCGAATCCCCTTTTTCCCGCACAGAGCCTCGACGATCCCATCCGCGATGCCGTCCGCGTCAAAGAGCCCGTGGACATAGCTGCCGTAAATATTCCCGCAGGAAACGAGCGTTTCCGCCGCCGTGCTCTCTCCCATGTGAATCTCATACCCCGAATATTCCCTGCCGCAAAGCCCCGCGAAGATTCCCTCCGGCGCGCCGAGCCGTCCCGAAACCTGACGCCGCGTCTTTTCGCGCCGGAACACCGTTTCCATATCGAGAAGCCCCATTCCCGCAAGCGTGCCGCCGCCCTCCGTATCCTCCGGATCCGAAATCGTTTTTCCGAGCATCTGAAAGCCGCCGCAGATTCCGAATACAGGCGTGCCGCGGGACGCGAGCTTTTTGACCGCCGCCTCCAAACCGGACTCCCGCAGCCATATCAGGTCGGAAATCGTGCTTTTCGTCCCCGGAAGCATGACAAGATCGGGCTCCCCCAGCTCTTTTACAGAAGAAACATAGCGCAAGGAGACGTTCTCATAGCGCTCAAACGGCGCAAAATCCGTGAAATTGGAGATGCGCGGCAGTCTGACCACCGCAATGTCGATTTCCTTTTTCATGCCGTTTGACAGCCTGCGGCTGAGACTGTCCTCGTCGTCGATATCCACATTCACATACGGAACGACGCCGGCGCACGGCACCCCGACAAGCTCATACAGCATATCGAGTCCGCTTTGCAGAATCGACACGTCGCCGCGAAACTTGTTGATCACCGTCGCCTTGATTCTCGCGCGCTCCCGTGGCTCAAGCAGCGCTACGGTTCCGTAAAGCTGCGCGAATACGCCGCCGCGGTCGATGTCACCGACAAGCAGCACTGGCGCATCTACCATCTCCGCCATCCCCATGTTGACAATATCCGTCGTTTTGAGGTTGATTTCCGCCGGACTTCCCGCGCCTTCAATGACGATGATATCATAAGTCTCCTCCAGCTTATGATAAGCCGCGAGAATGTCCGGAATCAGCTCCTTCTTATATCGGAAATACTCCGCCGCGCGCATGTTGCCGCGCACCTCGCCGTTCACAATCACCTGAGAGCCGACGTCCGTCGTCGGCTTTAACAGGATTGGATTCATCAGAACGGACGGCTTTACCTTCGCCGCCTCCGCCTGGACGACCTGCGCGCGCCCCATCTCGAGCCCCTCGTCCGTGACAAAGGAATTGAGCGCCATATTCTGCGACTTGAACGGCGCCACATGGTATCTGTCCTGTACAAAGATGCGGCAGAGCGCGGCGCAGATAAGGCTTTTTCCCGCGTTCGACATCGTTCCCTGTATCATAATCGGCATTGCTTTTTTCATGATAAAATCTCCCCGATTGTCTGAATCAGAATTTCATTGTCACGATGCTCCCTCACCGCGATACGGCAATACCGCCCGTCAAGCCCCGCAAAGTTCGCACAGCTACGGATCTGAATGCCGCGCGCGAGCAGCGCGTCGTATAACGGCACATCCGTGCGGAACAGGAGAAAATTCGCCGCGCCGTCGTATACCCGAAAGCCGAGATCGCAAAGCGACCGATGGAGATACGGCCTTTCCTCCGAAATCAGCGCGCGGAAGCGTGCGAGCGTGTCCCTATCCGACGCCGCGGCGATGCCCGCCGCCTGCGCGGCGGAGGATACGTTCCAGCACGGCGCCTTCTCCGACATGCGACAAAGAAAATCCGTATCCGAGCACAGTCCGTAGCCGAGCCGCAGTCCCGCCATCCCGTAGCTTTTGGTGAAAGCCCGCAGAACAAACACATTGGGGAATTTTGCGGCCAGCGCCGGAATCGCGTACCGGCCGGGATCGTCGGAAAGATCGAGAAAGCAGCAGTCGAGAAACAGCCTTGCGCCCACATCCTCGCAGCGCTGCGCCGCCGCCGTGATAAAATCCGCATCATAAAGAATCCCTGTCGGATTGTTCGGCGTGCAAAGGAACACGGCGGACATACCCTCCTCAATCCGAGAAAGAAAAGCGCCGTCGGGATAAAAGCCGTTTTCCTCGCGCAGCGGACAGCAGACTGCCGTCCCGCCTGCGGCCCGCCACGCCGTCTCATACTCCGAAAAGGTCGGGAAGAGAATCAGCGCGGTCCCGCCCACGGCATAGGCAAACGAATAAATCAGCTCCGCCGCGCCGTTCCCGCATAGGATATGCTCATACGGCACCTCCTCATAGTCGGAGAGCGCAAAGCGGAGCGCCCGGCAGTACGCATCCGGATAAAACGAAAGCGTATCCAAGGCTTCCGCGACCGCCCGCTTCACCGAAGCCGGCGTGCCGAAAGGATTCACGTTTGCGGAAAAATCGATATGGAGCGCTCTCCCATAACGGTCGCCGCCGTGCAGATTTCCCTTATCCATCAGCATAAGCTTCCCTCCCTCCGAGAATCGTTCAAAGCGAAATCCCCGCCGCAAGAGCGGCAAGCGTTTTCAGTGCAAGCGTAAGGATCAGCAGCAGAACAGCGGTCACATACATCAGCCGGTTAGCGCGGCGGATATCGGCGGCCTCTATCTCGCGCGCCGCATCCCCGATATGCTCCTTTTTGCAGACTACGCCGCCGTAGACCGCGTCTCCGGCGAGCCGCACGCCGAGCGCGCCCGCGCAGACGGACTCCGTCTGCGCGGAATTCGGGCTCGCGTGCTTTCTTCTGTCGCGGCGGAAAATCCGCCATGCTCCGCCGGCGTCAAGACCGCAGAGCGCCGACGACAGAATCATCAAAACCGCCGTGATGCGCGACGGAAGAAAATTCAGCACGTCGTCCGTTTTCGCCGCCGCGCGCCCGAAATGCAGATATTTTTCGTTTTTATAGCCCACCATCGAATCCATCGTGTTGACGGATTTATAGAAGAAGCCGCCCGCGGCGCCGAACAAAAACAGATACAGCATCGGCGCCGTCACACCGTCGGACGTATTTTCCGCCACGGTTTCGACCGCCGCGCGCGTCATCCCCGACGCGTCCAAAACCGCGGTATCGCGTCCTACGATATTCCGAAGCGCCGCGCGCGCGCCCTCGGGATCACCGCGCTCTAAGGCATGACAGACCTTCATGCTCTCCTTGCGGAGCGCGTGCGCGGCAAAAATCTGCCAGCACATGACGCTTTCCACAGAAAAATAGAGCCACGGATGAATGAGATACGCCGCGGCCGTGATGAGAAGCGGAACAAGCGTCGATACGGAGCTCACAAGCACGACAAGCCATCTGCCGGCGGCGAGCTCTCCCTTTTCCGTTTTCGGAAACCTGCCGCGCAGGAATTTTTCAAGCACGGAGATCCATTTCCCGATGAGACATACCGGATGCGGCAGGCTGTACGGGTCGCCGACAAGACAATCGATGAGAAAGCCCGCCAGCATCGCCGCCGCGGATAAAAACAAATAGGTCCCCATATCAAAGCGCCCCCTCGACCGTGATGATTCCGTCCGCGAAAACGGCGCGGTATCCCTCTCCGTTTTTACACTGCCATCCGAAATAGGTGTGAGAAGGCTCATAAGCCTCCAAAATGCTCATGATCGTGCCGCCGTGGACGACAAATGCAAGCGTATCGTCCGCCGCATGCTTCTCCGTCACGCGGCAAAACGCCGCGGCACACCGGGCTTTGAACGCCGCCGTATCCTCTCCGTCCGGAAACGGCAGCACACCGCCGCTTTCCACCCATGCAAGATACGGCGCATCGTGAATAAGCTCCGGATAGCTTTTCCCCTCATATCTTCCGAAATCGCATTCCCTGAAATCCGGAATCAAAACAGGCTTTTTGTCGGGATAGAGAAGCTCGGCGGTCTCGATACAGCGCCGCATCGGCGAGCAGTAAAGCGTGTCCGCCATGGGATAGGCGCGCGCGCGAAGCGCCGCCGCGCCCTCGGGGCAGAGCGGCTCGTCCGTGCTCCCGATATAGCGTTTTTCAAGATTTCCGGCAGTCATTCCGTGCCGGATCAAAATCAGCGTCATTTGATTCTCGTCCCGATTCCGCAGAATACGCGGTACACGCGCTCCGCCCTTTCCGCAAGATAGCAGCAAAGCCTGCCGACGTTCTCCCGCCAAAGGCGCTCCTCTTTTTCCATCGGGACGATCCCGCAGCCGACCTCATCGCAGAGGATCACCGCGTCCGGATGCCGCGCAAGATAGGCGTCGAGCGCCGTTTTGCCGGCACCCTCCCGCACCGCCTCTTGGAGATTGTACAGACAAGCCTTATCGCCCAGCGTACCGTCGGAAAAATCCGTGACGCCGAGCTCCTTTTTCGCAAACGCGAGCTTTCCCTGCGCGCGTCCGCCGATGACAAGTATCATAACGCAAGTATCCTTTCCGCCGCCGTCACCGAAAGGCAGACGGCAAGCTCCGAAATCTGCAAAAACCATCCGGCAAGATCTCCCGTAAACCCGCCGAACTGCCGGTATGACTTCACCCGGTAATAAAGAAACGAAAGTCCCGCCGCCGCGATGCCAACGGCGCCGCACACGGGATTTTGCCACACCATGAGCGCGCCCGCGGCGAGAATCCAAAAAATCATGGCGATCGTAACCGCCTTTCGGTTCGCGTTTTTCTTCTCATGCGCGCCCATGCCGTCCTCCTTGGCGGAGCGGAAATTCACCACGGCCAAGGCGCTGAGAGCGCGGGACAGCACAAAACCCGGCAGAATCACGTAAAACGCCGCGTCAAGCTCGGTCAGCGCGCCGAAATACAGAAAATACCAAAGTCCGCAGTAGATGACCGCGAACGCGCCGGCGTTCGGATCCTTTAAAATTTGGAGCTTTTTCTCCCGGGAGGCAAACGAGGAGAGCGCGTCCACCGTGTCGCAGTAGCCGTCGAGATGAATGCCGCCCGTGACGAGCACCGGCACGGCGAGAAGCAGCGCCGCCCGAAGCACGGTCCCTATCGAAAGCCATGCGCAAAGGGCGTGGATGAGCAACATCAGCGCGCCGACGGCGGCGCCGACAAGCGGAAAAAAGCACAGCGAATACTTTGTGTTTTTCTCGCTGTAATCGATCCGCGGCATCGGGATCCGCGAGAATGTGGCAAACGCCGTGATCATATTGTAAATCAAAAACATGCCGCAGGCCCTCCCTTTTTGGGCAGCGCGATTCCCGCGACTACCTCGATTGCCTCGTCCGCCATATCGGCAAGCGCCGCGTTGATCATGCCGAGACGCTCGATATAAAGCATCGTGGAGGCGTCATAGCGCATGCCGTCTGAAAACACCTCGTTTGTCACAATCACAAGATTCGCGCCCGTGCACATCAAACACCGAATCCCGTCTATAATGGCGCGGACGCAGGCGTCCCCTGTGCCGGCGGGCTCGTACATTTCATTGGCGAGCAGATTGGAAAGACATTCGACAAGCACCGTGTCGCCCGCCGTAGCGGAAAGCGAAGCGATACGGAGCGGAACTTCCACCGTGGCAAAGCCCTTGCCCTCCCGCATTTTCCGGTGCCGCTCGACGCGCCGCCGGCTTTCCTCGTCGTAAACCATCATCGTAGCGGCATAATAGAGCGCGCCGCCGCTTTCCGTATGCAGACGGACGGCGCGCCCCTCCGCGTATCCGCTCTTTCCGCTTCCACTGCCCCCGGAAATCAAAATCATGCTCATAGCGGCTTATATTCCTCGATTCCCGTCTCGCCGAAGGTCGGCATATCGAAGTATACGTGAAGCGCCATATCGATAAGCGGCATGACGGACACCGCTCCCGTTCCCTCTCCGAGCGCCATGCCGATATCGAGAAGCGGGACAAGTCCCAGCTCCGCCGTCACGGACGCCGCCGCGGGCTCCGCGGAAAGGTGGGAGGCGATCATGTAGTCCGCACAAGCGGGACAAAGCCGCTTCGCCAGCAGAGCCGAAACAGAGGAGATCAGTCCGTCGATGACGACCGGAATCCCCGACAGCGCCCCGCCGAGAAAAAGACCGCACATGCCGGCGATATCGAATCCGCCGACCTTGGACAGCACATCCAGCGGATCATTCGGATCCGGCGCGTTGCAGGCGAGCGCGTCCTCGATGACGCGGATTTTATTTTGAAGCTGTAAAGAGGACAGTCCCGCGCCCCGTCCCGTCATTTCTGCCGGCGCGCGCCTCAGCAAAGCGGACGCCACCGCACTCGACGAGGTGGTATTGCCGATCCCCATCTCTCCCGCAGAAAGCATGGAAAAGCCCTTTTGGGCGAGCTCTCGTGCGATGTTCACGCCGTGCATCACGGCGGTCTGCGCCTCCTCTTTGGTCATCGCAGGACCGCGGCGGAAATTTTTCGTCCCATACGCGACCTTACAGCTCCTGACGCCCGGAACGTCGGCCAGCATACCGATATCGACCGCAAGCACCTCGGCGCCCGCGACGCCCGCCATACAGCAGACGCTCGCTTTCCCCCGCAGGATATTGCCCGCCACGACCGCCGTCACGTCGCTGCCCGTCTGCGTCACGCCCTCTGCGACGATGCCGTTGTCCGCGCACATGACGACCGCACATTTCCGATAATCGCGCCGCAGCTCCGCCATCCCGGCAAGACGCACAAGCACGTCCTCGAGCCTGCCCAGCGCCTTCAAGGGCTTGGCAATATGATCGAGATGCACCCGCGCCGCCCGCATCCGCTCCTCGGACGCGGGTCTTATTGCTTCACATATGCTTTCAAGTTCTGTTTTCATCATTCTTCTCCGCAGTAAAAAGATAAACGGGATTCTGCGCCTGCATAAGCCGGTACCCGCCGAGCTTTTTCGCCCTTGATACGTTGACCGCAACGGCCTCGTAATCCATAAAGCCGAGCGCGGCAAGACCCGCCGACGCCTCGCCGACGGTTTCCAGCGTCACGGCGCTTATCACGATGCGCGCCGACGGATTTTTGGCGCAGACCGCCGCAAGGATCTCCCGCAGATTTCCCGAGCTGCCGCCGACAAAGACATGCGTCGGCGCGGGAAGCGCCCCCATCGCCTCCGGCGCCGTTCCCTCCACCGGAATCAGGTTGGGAACGCCGAATTTTTCCGCATTTTTCCGGATAAGCGTCACCGCTTCC
Source organism: uncultured Eubacteriales bacterium (assembly GCA_900552255.1). GTDB lineage: Bacteria > Bacillota > Clostridia > Oscillospirales > CAG-272 > QALR01. The sequence goes on from URZF01000008.1 coordinate 10,215, forward strand.
GGATTTTTCTCGACGGCATATACCGTCCCGTCGCAGGCGGACAGCGCACATTCCACCGAAACGGAGCCGGTCCCCGCCCCGATGTCGTATACGACCGAACCGCGCGAGAGCGCAAGCTTCGAGAGGATCAGCGCCCGCACCTCGCTTTTTGTCATCGGCACGTCGCCGCGCAGAAACGTCTCGTCGGGCAGTCCCGTCCGGACTCCCGTCACAGGACGCTCGTTTTCGACCAGCATACAGGAGAGCGGATCAAACGAGGCTTCCCGCAGGGACGCCGCCGTTCCCGCGGTGAGTTTTTCATCCTCGTAAGAAAGTCTTTCCCCTACGGTCACGGAAACCTCTCCAAGCCCGCAGCGGCACAGCGCATCGCAGATGCCGGACGGCGTATACGCTCCCCCGGTCAGGAGGAACACCTTTGCCGAAGCCCTCACCCGCGCCGCGATATTGCAGGCGCGCGCGTGCATACTGACAAGCGCCCAATCCTCCCACGGCACGCCGAGCCTTGCCGCAAAATAAACCGCCGAGCCGATGCCCGGGATCAGTCCGACATCGTATGCCGAGAGCATAGCACAAAGCTTTTTCGCACCGCTGTAAAAGCCGACGTCCCCCGTCATCACGACGCAGACGCGCGGGGAGGCTTCCGCGTCTATTAAGGCTTTGATTTTTTCCGGCATAATTTCCGACACATACCGCTTTTCGGGATACCGCGCTTTCAGGGAATCGACAAGCCTTGGCGCGCCGATGATAAGGCGCGCGCCCCGCAGCGCCGCGGCCGCTTCCCCCGTGAGAAGCGACAACGCCCCGCAGCCGCAGCCGACGATATCGACATGCCGCACGGACGAAAGCCCGAGCTTCTCCGAAAGCATCCGGACGGCCTCATCATAGGAGACGCCCTCGTCGGCGGGCGCGCCGATGACGACGACATCCATGCCGAGCTCTCCCGCAGCCGCAAGCTTCTCGTCAAAGCCGCCGGCCCTGCCGGACTGCTTGGTGACAAGCCACTGCGCCTTCGCCCATCGGAAATTCGCAAGATTGGTCTCCGCAGAGAACGGTCCCTGCGCCGCGATGATGTGCGAGGGCGGGATATTCTCCCTCTCACACGCCTCAATCGAGGCGACGGACGGCAAAACGCGCACGAACAGCCGCTCCCGCGGGATGGGCGCAAACGCCGGAAGCTCCTTCATACCGGTCGAAACAAAAACATTTCCGGATTTATCCGCAAGATAGTCCGCCGCCTCCGCGGCAGAGGATACATATACGCAGCCGGAGACCTCCCCGCCGAGCGAGCGAGCAACCCGGAGATATTCGCAGCCGCAGACAGCCGCCGCGCGCCTAATGTTGGCGGAGACCTCCTTCGCATAAGGATGCGTCGCGTCCGCAACAAGATCAAAGGCTTCCTCTTCAAACAGGGCTTCCATCGCCGCCTCGGCAAGCCGTCCCGCGCGGATATCGGCGCCCTTCAAACCGTCGAGCAGGATCTCCCCGTATTCGGTTGCCACGCAGACGGTGAGCGCGCACCTGCCCGCAAGGAAAAAGGCAAGCTCTCTTCCCTCCGTCGTTCCGGCAAACAAGCAAATTTTCTTTTCAGACATCGCGGTATCCCCTCGGCGTGATCATTTTTCCGTTTATAATTTTCGTGCTGCGGTTTCCGACAAAGACCGTCGTAAACATATCCGCCTCATAAGAAACGAGCGCGCGCAGCGTCATGAGCTCGTGGCTTTCACCATCCCGGCTGACGTTCCGCACGACGCCGCATACCGTCTCGGGCGGCTTGTGCTCCATCAGGATTTCGGCGGCGCGCGCAAGATAATCCGAACGCTTTTTGCTGCGCGGATTGTAAATGACGACGCACAGATCCGATTCCGCCGCGGCGCGCAGCCTCGCTTCGATCACCTCCCACGGCGTGAGCAGGTCGCTGAGGCTGATGACCGCAAAATCATGCGTCAGCGGCGCGCCGAGCAAGGCAGCGCCCGAGCATGCGGCCGTAACGCCGGGGATGACGACAATTTCCGGCGCGTCTTCCCCCGCGACCTCGTAAATCGGGGAGGCCATGCCGTAAACGCCCGCGTCGCCGGAGCAGATCATCGCGGTCGGTCTGCCGGATTTTGCCGACTCGACGGCTATGCGGCAGCGCTCCACCTCCTGCATCATCGGCGTCGCGATATATTCCTTATCCGGAAAATACGGCCGGATAAGCTTCACATATTCGGTATAGCCGCAGATCACCTCGGCACTCTCCAAGGCGCGCACCGCGCCCACCGTCAGCATATCGTAGCTCCCGGCGCCGATTCCGACAACATATAATTTACACAAAGGACAGCCTCCAATCCGATACCGACGCCGCTACCGTGACGCCGTTTTCCGCATATTTTGAAAGGATCAGCGTGCCGCCGCCCATCATGGCGGCGCGCTCGCATACGTTTCCGACGCCGACCGTCTTTTTCACAAAATCCGAATCCGAAAAGGTACCGGCGACGGCGGCCAGCGTCTCCGCCGAATAGAATGCAGAAGCAAGCTTCCATTCCTCGCAAAAGGCAAGCAGTCCCGCCTCGTCCCGCTTCACATCGATGGAAGCGACGCCGCACACCGCCCTCCGGTCGATACCCGCGACGGCAAGCGCCGACGTCACCGTATCCCGAACCGCCTCCACCGGCACATCTCTGCGGCATCCGATGCCGAGCGTCACACAGCGCGGGATAAGATGAAGCGTTTCTGCAAACGGAGACGCCGTCCGAATGCCGATATAGATGCCGAGCGCGCCGGTCTCTCCAGCAGTCAGTCCCACGGGAAGCACAGCCGGCAGCGGCTTCTCCGCCGTCACCGGCACATCGCCCGCAAGGATCGCCGCAGAAATGTCCTTTGCCGTTTTCATCGACGAAATGGCAAATCCGTGCTCCGCCGCCCATGCGTCCACGGAAAATCTTCCGGAGACATCGGTCGCCGTCGTGATCACCGGCGTCGCGCCAAGCCTTGCCGCAAGGTCGCGCGCCATGCGGTTGGCGCCGCCGATATGCCCGGAGAGAATCGGAATGACAAAGGTTCCCGCGTCGTCCAGCACGAGCACGGCGGGATCCGTCGTCTTGCTTTTGATATGTGGCGCGATGTCGCGCACGGCGATGCCGCAGGCGCCGATGAAAATAAGAAGTCCCGCCTCACGGAAAAGCGCCTCCATATCCGCGCACACGCTTTTATGCGCGGTAAAGCCGTGCGGCGCCGCGAATTTCTCGACGGAATGGATCTCGCTGTTTTCATAGTAACCGGAGATGCGCAGGGCGAGCGCCGAGCCCCTCTCCGAAAACGCAAAAATATTGGTTTTCACCGCTCCGCCTCCCGAAAGCCGGTCGAAAAATCCGGACGATAAAGATACGAACGGTCAAAGGCTTCGTCCAAAAAACCGCCGACGGTAATGAGCGCGGTATTCCGGATTCCGTTCGCCTGCGCCGTTTCGGCAAGCGTGCCCACCGTACAGCGCAGGATTTTTTCGTCCGGCCACGAGGCCTTGTATACGATCGCGGCGGACGCGTCGCTCTCATATCCGCCGGCAATAAGCTCCGCCGAAAGCTCCCGCAGAAGTCCCGTGCTGAGAAAAATCACCATCGTCGCCCCGTGCGCGGCAAAGGAACGAATCGATTCCCGTTCCGGCACCGGCGTGCGTCCCGCGATGCGCGTGATCACCACGCTTTGTGAAACGCCGGGCGGCGTATATTCCGCACGCAGCGCCGCCGCGGCGCCGCAGAACGAGCTGACGCCGGGACAAACATCGTATTCTATCCCCTCGCGGTCGAGAAATGCGAACTGTTCGCGCACCGCGCCGTAAAGCGAGGAATCCCCCGAGTGCAGACGGACGGTCACAAGCCCGTCCCGCTCGGCCGCAAGAATCGCCTCCTCCACCTGTTCGAGCGTCATTTTGGCGCTGTCATAAAAGCGGCAGTCGTCCTTTGCAAAGGAAAGCAGCTCGGGATTCACGAGCGAGCCGGCATAAATCACGACGTCCGCCTCTTCGAGAAGCCGTTTCCCCCGTAATGTGATCAAATCGGCGGCGCCGCAGCCCGCTCCAACAAAATGTACCATAACTTCCTCTTTCCGCACCGTTTCCGTCAAGGGGAAAGCGGCGCGCTCTCCTCTTCCTCTTTGAGCCTTTCCACAAGCAACCGCACATTCTGTGAACAGAACAAAAGTCCCGTTTTGCTCGAAAAAATCACAACGCCCGTTTCCGCTTTTCCATATGCTTTTGCCGCGACATGCTCCTCGATTTTGGCGCCGAGGCTTCGGATAACCGCCTTTTCCAGTCCCGCTTCCCTTACGATATCCAGCATATCGTCGGTCATCACGCTGTCCATCAGCCGGCACACGGTTTCGGTGTCCGCGCCGCCGAGCGCGGCATGCGCGGCGAACAGCTCCGCACGGCAGTCGCCGTAGCGCGAATGGGTATTCATCATGCCGCCCGCAAGCTTGACAAGCTTGCCGATATGCCCGACAAGCAGAATCCCTCGGAAGCCCGTCTCCGCCGCATATTCAAGGGAATCTCCGATGAAATTGGAGCATTTCACGGCACTCTCCGCGTTCATTCCCATCGTTCCGGATATAAAATCCGCCCCATAATTTCCTGGCGTGAGAAGCAGGTACTGCTTTCCCGCCGCGCGTCTCATATTCATTTCGATCCGAATGGTATCGACGACCGCGGCGTCGCTCATCGGCTCGACAATTCCGGTCGTCCCGAGAATGGAGATGCCGCCTACGATGCCGAGTCTGGGATTGAAGGTACGCGCGGCGATCTCCTCTCCGCCCGGCGCGGATAGGACAACGGAAAGTCCGCCCGTATAGCCGTATTCCGCCATCACGTCGAGCATTTCCCGCCGTATCATCGCGCGCGGGACGCTGTTGACGGCAGCTTCCCCGGGCGGCTGGTCAAGCCCCGGCTTCGTCACCCTGCCGATCCCTTCGCCGCCGTCGATTCGCACCTCGGGCGCATCCGACGGAAAACGCGATACCTTCGCATAGATCCTGAGGCCGTTTGTCACGTCCGGGTCGTCGCCGCTGTCCTTTTTCACGGCGCAGCTCACAAATCCCGCGCCGAATTCGATTTCCTCCACGGCAAGCGTCAGTCCCACGCCCTTTGGCGTCAGAAGATAAACGCTCTCCGCCCGTTCGCCGGAAAAAAGCATCAAAGCCGCAGCCTTTGACGCGGCCGCGGCTGAAGAACCGGTCGTATATCCGCAGCGCAGCTTTTTCCCGTCCTTTGTGATAAAGCCGTCGTTCATCGCTTGATCTGATAGAGCAGCGCGTTGCAGACCGCCGCCGCAACGCCGCTGCCGCCCTTTCTGCCGCGCGCAACGATATACGGGATATCCAGCGTCATGATTTTCTCCTTGGCTTCGATGATGTTGACAAAGCCGACCGGCACGCCGATAACAAGCGCGGGAGAAAGCTTTCCCGCCACGACAAGGTCATAGATCGCAAGAAGCGCCGTCGGCGCGTTCCCGATCGCAAAAATGCACGGTTTGTCAAGCTTTGCCGCCTTTTCCATGGAGACCTCGGCGCGCGTCGTCCCTCGGCGGACGGCCTCCGCCGCCACATCCTCATCGCTCATGAAGCAATGCGCCTCGCCGCCGAGCGCGGCGAGAATCTTCTTGTTGATTCCCGACCTCGCCATCTGCGTGTCGGTGACGATGTCACAGCCGCAGCGCAGCGCCGCAAGCGCCTTTTCCACGGCATGCTCGGAAAAACAGAGATTTTCCGCAAAGTCAAAATCGGCGGTCGCATGGATGACGCGCTTGACAACAAGCTCGTTCTCCGCCGGTATGCTTACCGGAAGCTCGGACGCGATGATTTCAAAGCTTCTTTTTTCAATTTCCTTCGGATCGTGCAAAATCATAATCTCGTTCTCTTTTCGTATTTTCTCCGTATTCTTTACAGGCGGCGATAAAGCTTGCCGCCGTCTCGGGATTCGACCAAAAATGAATATGGGGATATCCGGCGTGGAGCGTCTTACTCGTCACGACGCAGTCCCATGCGGCGCCGCTTTGTTTCTCCGCGCGGAAGCCGTCGCCACACGCCGTGCTGTCGTAATAGTGAAATTCGTGCGCGCGGACGCTTTCGCCCTCTTTCAGCAGAAGCCCGTCTCTTTTTGCGGTCAGCGTGATATAGCCGAATCGGACGAGACGGCCGGTACCCGCCCCGTCCGAGGCAAGCGCGCCGACCATCGGGACACCGTCGAGCCGCGCGCCGAGATACAGAAAGCCGCCGCATTCCGCGACGCACGGCATACCGTTCTCAATCGCCGCCAAGATGGACGCACGCATACCGGCATTTTCCGACAGCTTCTCTTTATACAGCTCCGGATAGCCGCCGCCGAGATAAAGTCCCGCGCAGCCTGCCGGAAGCGAGGGATCTGCAAGAGGACTGAAAAAGACAAGCTCCGCGCCGAGCCTTTCCAAAAGGCGGAAATTATCCGCATAATAAAAGCAAAACGCCTGGTCTCTCGCCACCGCGATGCGCACAGATGGGAACGACGGTTTTTCGGGCAGAACCGCCGGCGGAAGAAACGAAATCGGCGGCGCCCCGCCCGCAAGCGCCAGCAGCGCGTCGATATCGACGGTCTCCGACAGGATATCCGCCGTCCGACTTAACTTTTCCCGCAAATCGACGACTTCATCGGCGGTGATAAGCCCCAAATGACGGCTGCCGAGCGAAAGCGCCTCCGGCAGCTTCGGCAGATAGCCGAGCATCCGAACCCGATCTCCGAACCGCTCCCCGGCAAGACGGCGGAGCATCCCGTAAGTTCCGGGGGTCACCCGGCTCAAAAGAACGCCCGCGATCCCGTTCTCCGGCATGAAATCCAAAAAGCCGGAAAGCGCCGCCAAAACGGACACCGACGCGCCGCGTCCGTCCATGACGAGGACCACGGGACTTTTCGTCCGGCGCGCCACGGAATAGGTGCTGTTCTCCGTGCCGTCCGCGCCGGTACCATCGTAAAAGCCCATTACCCCCTCGATGACGGCGATATCGTGCCCCTCGGCATTCTCCGCAAGGAGAGCGTTCAGCGTGCTGTCGTCGAAAAAGAAAGGGTCGAGGTTCGCGCTGTCCGTTTCGGTCACGGTTTTATGAAACATCGGGTCGATATAGTCCGGTCCGCATTTGAGCGATACCGGACGCAGTCCCCGCCGCTTCAAAAGCGTCAGAATCGCGCAGACGGCGGTCGTTTTTCCGCAGCCGCTCGCCGTGCCGGCGATAAGGATTCTCGGTATGTTTTTGCAGATTCGCTCCATACTTCCCTCATTTTTACAAACGGATTTCAGCTTGCGCCGATGCTCTCTTTTTCGGCGTTTCCTCCGGTTTCGGAGCCGAAAGCCGCCCTTATCTCCTCCGCCGAGCGCAGAATCGGCTTTCCCTGCGCTTCGGCGCGGGACAGCAGCGCTTCGTTGCAGCGGTTATAAGAGCCGCGCGGAAAGCCGCAGTCCACGGCATATGTCGCCCGATCGAGCAAATCCGCCGCACGTGCCTCCGTTTCCGCATCCACCGGCTCGAACGCACGCGCCGACACGACCGACGCCGCAAGCGCGCGCGCCACGCGGAAATCCACGTCGTTCTCATATAAAATGCCGGCGGCAAACGGAATACCGCACCGTTGCAGCATCCGGTAAAACGGGATGCCGGAGCCCGCGCCTCCGATGACGAAAGCACGCGGCTCCCCCGCCGGCTTTTGCAGCTCCACGCTGCCGAACAGCGTGTCGTAAGCGCCGTTTTCGATCCCGTAAAGACGGGCGATGCGCTCCTCGGTAAAGATCTCGTCCGGCGTTCCGAAATCGCTGATTTTATCTCCGGCTACGCAGATGATCTTGTCCGATATCTTATAAGCGAGATCGATCTCATGCAGGGACATGATCACCGTGATGCCCCGTTCTTTCGCCATCTCCGAAAGGATGTTCAAAAGCTCGATTTTATGGCGGATGTCGAGAAACGAGGTCGGCTCGTCGAGCACGATGATCTCCGGCTCCTGACAGATGGCGCGGGCGAGCATGACGCGCTGGCGCTGTCCGTCGCTGATCTCCCGGAAATCCCTGTCGTAAAGCTCGGTCGCGTGGACCTTTTTCAAGGAATCCCGCACGATCTCTCGGTCTCTTGCGGTCAGAAGCCCAAAATGGCTTGTATAGGGATAACGGCCGGTGGCGACGATGTCCCCGCAGGTCATAAGCTCCGGATTGATGCGCTCCGTGAGCACCACGGAAAGCTTTGTCGCCACATCGCGGCCGGACATGCGGCGCATGTCCGCCCCGTCGATGGAAACGACGCCGGAAATGGATTCCAGATGCCTTGTGATGCTTTTGAGAATCGTCGATTTGCCCGAGCCGTTGGGACCGATCAGCGTGAGGATCTCGCCCTTTTCGATGCCGATATCGATATCGGAAATGAGCGGCTTGCCGTCATAGCCGACGGTGAGCTTTTCCGTTTTAAAATAATATCCCACGCTCACACCTCGCTTTTGCGCTTCAGCATCAGCCAAATTACGACAGGCGCGCCGACCGCCGCAGTCACCGTTCCAAGCGTAAGCTCTGTCGGAGAAAAGATGGTGCGCGCGACAAGGTCGCAGAACATGCAGAAGATCGCTCCCGTCAGAAACACGCCGGGAATCATCACGATCGGCTTGGCCGTTCCGAACATCAGCTTCGCGATATGCGGCACCGCAATGCCGACAAAGGCGATAGGGCCGGCAAACGCCGTCACGCAGGCGGACAGCATGCTGGAAAGAACGATCAGCACGACGCGGAAAGCCTTGATATTGATGCCCATGCTCTTCGCATAGCCCTCGCCGAGCTGATATGCGCCGATCGGCTTCGACATGAAAAATGTTACGATCAAGGTTATTATAACAATGATTGACGAAATCTTCAAGTCATTCCACGATTTTCCCGAAAAAGTTCCCATCGACCAGTAGGTCAGATTGACGATGTCCGCCTCCTTAGCGAAATTGATCAAAAAATCCGTCACAGCCGAACAGATATTGCTGATCATGATACCGATGACCAGCAGCGAGGACATATTTTTGATCTTTCTTGCAAAAACCAAGACAAGCAGCATGGACAGCATGGAGCCGATAAACGCGGCGGCAACGGTCAGCGAAACCGGAATTTGTGTCATCGTGCCGGAAAGCGCAATGGTCACAACCGCGAGCAGCATTTTCGCACCGGAGGAAATGCCGAGCACAAAAGGACCTGCGATCGGATTGCGGAAAAACGTCTGCAAAAGGAAGCCGGAAAGGGAGAGCGCGCCGCCGAGAACGGCCGCGGTCAAAAGCCGCGGCAGTCTGATTTTCCATATAATAGGATATGCGGAATCCGTAGAATCCCGCATAAAAATGATTTTAAAGATCCTCCCCACGGAGAGCTTGACGCTCCCCGTGTTGATATTCAGGATCAGCGCAGCTATAAAAAGCGCGATGAGGATCAGGAAAACGATCTGATATCGGAGGATATCCCTATGCTTTTGCTTCATATCATTTCAGCTTGAAAAGATAGGTAAATTCGTCGGCGGTATCGTCAGCGTTCAGCATCAGATTGATGTCGTTTATCATATTGCCGAGCGTGCTCGAAATCTGGAAGAAGTCCGGCGTCGTGCACCAAACATTCCCCTCCTTGACCGCCTTCATGTCCTCAAGAAAATCGCCGCGTTCGAGAAGATCGGCCAGCGTCTCGGGCTTGCCGCCGAGCGTCCAGACGTAAATGATATAATCCGCGTCCTTCGCGCCGTCATAGAAGGCTTCCATCTCCATTTTCGCAGTTCCCGTCTGTCCGACGCCGATCTTGCCGTCCAGCACGTATTCGCCGCCGGCAAGCGCCACCATCTTGGCCATATAGTCGTCGGAATTGCGCGCATACAGGACGCCCTTGGAGGTGATGTAGAAAATCGCGACGCTCTTGCCGGTCGCTTCCCTTTCCGCGATTGCATCCACATAATCCGACTGCGCGTTGAAGTGCGCCTCGGCTTCTTCCTCTTTATTAAAGATCGCGCCGTAGAGCTTGGCCCACTCGACTCTGGCCAGCGGATGGTCCTCGGAGGCCGCCTGATCGAGCATCACCTTGACGCCGAGCGTATCCAGCTGCGCCGCAACGTCCTCGGTCAGCATCGTGGAGAAAATCGCGAACGTCGTACCGGCGGTGACGATTTTCTCATAATCCGGCGTCTTATAGTCGCCGATATAGGTCATTTTACCCTCGTTCATAAGGGCTTTGACCTCCTCAATATACCAGCTGCCGACATCATAGGTGGTCAGAGAGATCGCGTCCAGCGTGCCGATCGCATGGAAAAGCGAGGTCGTCGGCGTGGAGGAAACGAGAATGTTCGTCACTGGCTGCTGCAAAACATACACGTCGCTCTCCAGCTCCGCCGGAACACTCATGCCCTCCGGCACGACGAGCATTTTCAGATCGCTGCCGTCCATGCTTCCCTTCGTTACGGTGATCATTTTGTAACCGCCCTTGTAATAATCGACGGAAAACGCTTTTGCATACCGAAGCTCCATCGCATGGTCGAAAACGAGCCTGCCGTCGTAATTTTCCTCCGGGTCCGTCCCGCTGCCCGTCGTGTCCTCCGGATTTGCGGGGCCCGTCGTGTCCTCCGGCTCGGCGGAGCCCGTCGTATCGACAGGCACATCGTCCTTTCCGCATGCCGCAAGCATCAGCAGCATAACGGCAGCGAGCACAAAAGCGATCAGTCTTATCAATGATTTCATTTTTCTTGTCTCCTTGTTCCTTTCGGGTTTTCAGATTTTTTTGATAGTTTTTAAGTCCCTGAAAAGGGTCAAAATCAACCGAAAAAACCGTTGATTTTTATATAATTTTACAGGAAAGGATTTTC
>URZF01000009.1 GCA_900552255.1 uncultured Eubacteriales bacterium
ATCGACGCATGTCGTAATAAAGTCAACACCTTGAGTCGGGAGCACTTTCCTCCCGCTCTGGCTTTATTTGAAACGATGAGACTTATCTGTGACCGGCAGATAAGTCCTTTTTGATTATTAGGGATAGAATCAGGAAGGATCTGCCGTCAAAAATCAATCTCAAAGGAGTAGTTTTCAAATGAAAGAGTATCTGAAAAGCTCGGCCGACGTGATGGCTGGGCTCTCCACCTCCCCCGACGGACTGACGGAAGCCGATGCGCAAGCAAGACTTGCGCAAAACGGTAAGAACAAGCTTGTCGAGGGCAAGAAGGAATCTCTTCTGCATCGGTTTTTCAAGCAGCTTGCGGAGCCCATGACGATCATTCTGATCGTCGCCGCCGTGATCTCTGGCATTATGGCGGTCATGGAAAATGAGTTCCCTGCGGATGTCATCATCATCATGGCAGTCGTCGTCATCAACGCGGTGCTCGGTGTGGTCCAGGAAAGCAAAGCGGAAAAGGCGATCGAAGCCCTCCAAGAAATCGCCGCCGCGACCTCCAAGGTCATCCGCGGCGGACATCAGATGACCGTGAAAAGCGAGGAGCTCGTCACGGGGGATATCATCGTTCTCGAAGCGGGAGACGCGGTCCCTGCGGATGCGCGCATCATCGAATGTGCAAGCATGAAAATCGAGGAAGCGGCGCTGACGGGCGAATCCGTGCCGGTCACCAAAACCGATAAGGCGCTTGCCGCCGGACAAAACGGCGACGTCGCGCTCGGCGATCGGAAAAATATGGTGTTCATGGGTAGTACCGTCGTTTACGGCCGCGGAAAAGCGGTCGTGACGGCAACCGGCATGGATACCGAAATGGGCAAAATCGCCGATGCGCTCGCAAAGGCGGAGGAAGGCAAGACGCCGCTCCAACAGAAGCTCGGACAGCTCAGTAAAATCCTCACGTATCTCGTTGTCGGCATCTGCGTCGTCATCTTCGCTATCAATCTCATCCGTTCTCTCGCCGTCGGCGACGGACTTTCCGTCGATATCGTTTTGGATACGTTTATGGTCGCCGTCTCCCTCGCAGTCGCCGCCATACCGGAGGGACTTGCGACGGTCGTCACGATCGTGCTCTCCATCGGCGTCACCAACATGTCGAAGCGCAACGCGATCATCCGCAAGCTGACCGCGGTCGAAACGCTCGGATGTACGCAGATCATCTGCTCCGACAAGACCGGCACGCTGACGCAAAATAAAATGACGGTCGTCGATCATTTCGGCGACAACGAAAATCTGCTTGCCACCGCGATGTCGCTCTGCTCCGACGCAGAGCTTGATACGGAAGCGGGCGAAGCGGTCGGAGAGCCGACCGAATGTGCGCTTGTCAATTACGCAGCAAAGCTCGGACTTGACAAAAATACGCAAAAGACGGAATTTGCGAGAATCGGAGAGGTGCCCTTCGATTCCATGCGGAAAATGATGTCCACCGTTCATAAAACGGGAAATGGCGGCATCATACAGTTCACCAAAGGAGCGCCGGATGAAATTCTGAAGCGCTGCACCAAGGTGCTTGTGAACGGCGCGGCCGTCCCGCTGACACCGGAGCTTCGCGCCGAGATTCTCGCCTCCAACAAGGCGATGGCGGATAAGGCGCTGCGCGTACTCGCCGCCGCGATGAAAAAGCTGACGGATGCCCCTTCCGTCTATGAATCGGAAGCGATCGAAAACGATCTTTGCTTCATCGGACTCTGCGGTATGATCGATCCCGTCCGTCCTGAGGTAAAGCCCGCCATCGACGAATGTCGCTCGGCCGGCATCCGCCCCATCATGATCACCGGAGACCACAAGGACACCGCCGTCGCAATCGCCATGCAGCTCGGCATCATCCAAAACGCGGAGGAAGCGATTACCGGTGCGGAGCTTGATAAAATCTCTGATGAGGATTTCGAATCCGCCGTCGAAAAATATTCCGTTTACGCGCGCGTTCAGCCGGAGCATAAGACCCGCATCGTCAATGCATGGCGTAAAAAAGGCAAGGTCACTGCGATGACGGGCGACGGCGTCAACGACGCGCCTTCCATCAAAAATGCCGATATCGGCGTCGGCATGGGTATCACAGGAACCGATGTCACCAAGAATGTCGCCGATATGATTCTGACGGACGACAACTTTGCCACCATCGTTTCGGCTGTCGGCGAAGGTAGACGGATTTATGACAACATCCGCAAGGCGATCCAGTTCCTGCTCGCCTCCAATCTGTCGGAGGTTCTCTCGATTTTTCTCGCGACGCTGTTCGGCTTCTCCATCTTCCAGCCGGTGCATCTGCTGTGGATCAACCTGATCACCGACTGCTTCCCCGCTTTGGCGCTTGGCATGGAAAAGCCGGAAGCGGACATCATGCAGCGTTCTCCGCGAGATTCAAAAGAGGGCGTTTTTGCGGGCGGTATGGGCTTTGCCATCGCCTATCAGGGACTTCTTGTGACGCTTATCACGCTCGCCTCCTATTTCATCGGCAAATATGTGCTGTTTGAACAGCATGCGGCGGCAGGCGTTGCGCTGGACTATGACGCCGCGGGACTCGGCACCTCCATGGCGTTCCTCACGCTCTCGATGGCGGAGATCTGTCATTCGTTCAATATGCGCTCGCTCCACGGCTCCATTTTCAAAATGAAAAAGCAAAACCTGTGGCTTTGGGGAGCCGCCGCGCTCTCTCTTATCCTGACGACCGTCGTCATCGAGGTTCCGTTCCTCGCGAATGCGTTCGACCTTGCAAGACTTGACCTTGTGGAATATGCCGTCGCGCTCGGACTTGCGATCTCGATCATTCCGATCGTGGAAATCATCAAGATTTTCACCCGCATGAACGACAAAAAACGCGCGCAGAAAAAATAAAATCCAAAAAGAAAAAGAGCGTCCTCGGACGCTCTTTTGCCATTTATACGCCATCATGAACGGTATCCGCCCTGCGATAAACGTAAATCTTCCTATTTTTCTGCATTTTTACCGTATTTATTTGCTTTTTCGAAGATTTCGTGCTATAATATAATAATTCATATGAGAAAAAGAGGTGCCTATGACCTTACAGCTTGTCGCCACCTGTCTCTTCGGACTGGAACACCTGCTAGGCGAAGAAATCGACGCGCTCGGCTACAAACGGCTTTCCACCATTGACGGCAGAGTCGTTTTTGAGGGAGATGAAGCCGCCGTCGCGCGCGCGAATCTGTGGCTTCGCACGGCGGAGCGTGTTTATATCCTCGTCGGCAGCTTCCACGCCGCCTCGTTCACCGAGCTTTTCGACGGTACGGCATCGCTCCCATGGGAGGCTTTCATTCCGAAAAACGGCGCGTTTCCCGTCAAGGGACATTCCGTCAAAAGCGCGCTTTTCAGCATCCCGGACTGTCAAAAAATCGTCAAAAAAGCCGCAGCGACAAGGCTTTCCGGCGCTTATCACACCGCTTGGCTCCCCGAGACCGCGGAAAAATATCAGATCGAGTTTTTTATTCTGAAAGATGAAGCGAGCCTCATGATCGACACCTCCGGCACGGCGCTCCACAAGCGCGGATACCGCCCGCAAAGCGTTCCGGCACCGCTGCGCGAGACGCTCGCCGCCGCGATGGTGAAGCTCTCGCGTCCCCGCGAGGGAGTGCTGCTTCACGATCCATTCTGCGGCTCCGCCACCATTCCGATCGAGGCGGCGATGCTGATGACCAATACCGCGCCGGGACTTTCACGCCGCTTTGCCGCGGAGGCCTTCGCGTTCCTGCCGGAATCCGTTTGGATGGCAGCGCGCGAAGAGGCAAACATTCTTCGGAGAAGCGACACAAGTTTCGAGGCTTACGCCTCCGATATCGATCCCGACGCTGTCAAAAATGCAAAGCTGTGCGCAAAAAATGCCGGCATGGCAAATCACATTCGGGTATATGAAGCCGACGCGCTTTCCATCACGACGGGCGGCAGGCGCGGGACAGTCGTCTGCAATCCGCCTTACGGCGAGCGGCTCGGCACGATTAAAGAAGCGGAAGCGCTGTACCGGCAAATGGGACGGCATTTCGCTTCGCTCGACGCATGGCAGATTTACGTGCTGACCTCACACGAGGGCTTCGAGAGACTCTACGGCAGAAAAGCGGACAAAGTGCGCAAGCTTTACAACGGCATGCTTCCCTGCTATTTCTATCAGTTTTTCAAAAAACAGAATCCCAATCCACCGACACAAGGCGCGGAATCCATAAAACGCGGAGGCACCAAATGAATATAAATACCAGAATCGCCCAGCTGACGGAATATGCTGTCAAGAACGGTCTCATCGGAGAAGAAGACCGTATTTTTGCGCACAACCGCCTCATCGAAGCGCTCGGACTTTCCGCATATGAGGAGGCCAAGACGGCGCAGGACGCCCCGCTCGAAGAAATCCTCGCGGATATCCTCGATTTTGCCTATGGAAGCGGCCTGCTCTCCGACAACAGCGTCACAGTCCGCGATCTTTTCGACACCAAAATCATGGGACTGCTCACCCCGTTTCCCTCCGAGGTGATCCGGCGCTTCCGGGAAGCCTACCGGATTTCGCCGGAAACGGCCACCGACTGGTACTATGCGTTTTCCCGCGCCACCGACTATATCCGCACCTATCGGATTAAGAAGGATCTGAAATGGACGACACCCTCCGTTTACGGCGACATCGACATTACCGTCAATCTTTCCAAGCCTGAAAAGGATCCAAAGGCGATCGCCGCGGCAAAATCCGTCCCGCAGAGCGGCTATCCGAAGTGCGCGCTGTGCGCCGAAACCGAGGGCTACGCTGGAAATCTGCATGCCGCCGCCCGTCAGAACCACCGCATCATTCCCTTGACGCTCGCAGGAGAAAAATGGTATTTCCAATACTCCCCGTACGTTTACTACAATGAACACTGCATCGTGCTTTCCTCCGAGCATTCTCCCATGAAAATCGACCGCGGCACCTTTGTAAGGCTGCTCGATTTCGTGGAACAGTTCCCGCATTATTTCATCGGCTCGAATGCCGATCTGCCGATCGTCGGCGGCTCCATTCTCACGCACAATCATTTTCAGGGCGGACGCTACACATTCGCCATGGAAAAGGCGCCAGCGGAATTTGAGCTCACCTTTGCAGGCTTTGAGGATATCAGGGCATGCGTCGTCAAATGGCCGCTGTGCGTCATCCGGATAAACGGGAAAAACAAAGAGCGTCTCATCACGCTTGCGGACAAAATTCTCCGTGCATGGAGAATTTATACCGACGCCGACGCCTTCATTTTCGCGCAAACCGACGGAGAGCCGCACAATACCATAACCCCGATCGCCAGACGCAGAAACGGAAATTATGAGCTCGATCTCGTCCTGCGCAACAACATCACGACGGCGGAGCATCCGCTCGGCGTTTTCCATCCGCACACGGAGCTGCACAACATCAAAAAGGAAAACATCGGCCTTATCGAGGTCATGGGACTCGCAGTGCTCCCCTCCCGCCTGAAAGCGGAAATGGCGGCGCTTGAAAAAGCGATTCTCACAGGCTCCGATATCACGGCGGACGAAGCCATCGCCAAGCATGCGGCATGGGTGGAAGCCTTCCGGGATCACTACAAATTCACACCGGAAAACACACAGGAAATCCTGCGCCGCGAAATCGGAAAGACCTTCGTGCGCGTGCTGGAGGACGCCGGCGTATATAAATGCACAAAGGAAGGCCGCGCCGCGCTCCGCCGTTTCCTCTCCTTTGTCGATCGACAATGAAGCCATGAGGATATAAAAATGAAAACAGAACGAAAATTCCCGAGATTCACGGTATCAAAAAAGGCGGAAGCCTCCCTGCGCGCCGGTCATCCGTGGATTTACGATACCGAAATCACGGACATATCCGGAGATACGCCGAACGGCTGCCTTGCGGACGCCGTATCTGCCAAAGGAACCTATCTCGGCACCGGCCTTTACAGCGAAAAAAGTAAAATCCGGCTTCGTATTCTCGCGGCTAACGCAAACGAAGCCTTTGGAGAAGCGTTCTTTGAACGCCGGCTGCGCTACGCCGTCGAATACCGGAAAACGGTTATGGGAGAAGATTTCTCCTGCTGCCGACTCATCTTCGGAGAAGCGGACGGCCTGCCCGGCCTCACAGTTGACCGTTTTTCTAATATTCTTGTCGCGCAGGTGCTCTCCTACGGAATCGATATTCGGAAAAATATGATTTTCTCCCTGCTATGGAAAATTATGCGAGAGCTTGGAGAAAAAATCGACGGTATTTATGAACGCAACGATGCGGCAATCCGTGCGCTCGAGGGGCTCCCGGAATACAAGGGCTGGACGGAGCTCTGCGGCGGCACGCATCCGCAGTCCACACAGACTGAGATCACGGAAAACGGCATCCGCTACGCCGTCGATTTTGAAAACGGACAAAAGACGGGATTTTTTCTCGATCAGAAATACAATCGCCGAGAAATCGCGCGGCTTTCCCGCGGCAAAACGTTTCTCGACTGCTTTACGCATACGGGTTCATTCGCGCTGAATGCCGCTATGGGCGGCGCCAAGGTCACCGCCGTCGATATTTCGGAAACCGCTCTCGACATGGCAAGGAACAATGCCGCGAAAAACGGACTTTCCGACAAAATCGAGTTTATCCGCGCGGATGTTTTCGATTATCTTCGCCTGCTCCATGAAAAACGGGAAAAACCGTATGATTTCATCCTTCTCGACCCGCCGGCCTTCACCAAAAGCCGCAAAACCGTCGGCAATGCGGCAAACGGCTACCGTGAGATCAATTCGCTCGCCATGCGGATTCTGCCGCGCGGCGGTTATCTTGCGACATGCTCCTGCTCACATTTTATGCGCGACGATCTGTTCCGGAAAATGCTTGCCGAATGTGCCACAGAGGTTGGCGTAAAGCTGCGTCAGATCGAAGCAAGAACGCAGGCGCCGGATCATCCTATCCTATGGGGCGTGCCGGAAACGGAATATCTGAAATTCTACATCTTCCAAATCGAATAAAAAATACTCCGGAAAAGGATTCCTTTTCCGGGGTATTTTTCTGTCTCAAAGCCATTTTTACGGTCAATTCCGGTTGAACCATGCGCACCGTCCGCATCGCTCGGACATCTCCTCCGGACGGTTCACAGCGCGGCGCAGCCGATGATACGCCTCGCTTTGCCACATATCCAAAAAGCTGCTCTCAGAAAGATTTCCGACACGCGCGCCGCCGTTGCAGCAAAGATAAACGTCGCCCGCGTAATCGATGGCGGCGCTCACAAGAGGCGCATGGCACACGGTATTCACAATATACTGTGAGGCGGGACGGTACTTGCCGTCGGCAAAGACATAATCGCCGACTTTCGTGGGATACACGTCGAGAAACATACAGTGCTCACAGGCAAACCGATAGGCCGTTTCCAATTCATGGCACAAGGCTCCGTTCTGCTCAGGGACACAGAACGAAGGCGCGGTAACGATTCCACAGCCAACACGTCTTATGCCAAGCGAAAAAGCAAGACGGAAAATCTCCGCTATCTCACGTTCATTGTCCTTTTGCACGGAAATATAAAAGGAAGGCGAGCGGTGAGATGGAAAATCCCCATAGGCTTTTGCCGCCATCTCCGCGTTTTTCATGACGCGCTCAAAACCGGCTCCCCTGCGGATCGATTCAAACGCAGCTTTGTCCGCGCCATCCACGGAAATGATGAGCTCCACTTCCGCTTCCGCAAGAAATCCGATCAGATCCGGATCCAAAAGCATACCGTTCGTAGAAAGCTCCACATGGCAATCCTCTCTTTTTTTCCGGTTCACATAGCGCACTCTCTCACGCAGATCTCTTAGCAAAAGCGGCTCTCCTAAATTAAATAGAGAGTAGCTTCTGACATAAGGCGACGTCTCGTCGACGATTCTGCAAAACAGCTCCATCGGCATGATCCTGCCGCATATCGTTCTTTTGTCCCGACACATTTTGCACCATAGATTGCAGTCCTGCGTGACATCCAAATACAGCTTCTGCGGACAGATCATATTGTCGCTGCAATCCGACGCCATTTGAAGCAGCTCATAGCTGTTATCCGTAAAATATCTCATAACTTTACCTCTGATATTTTCTATCAATTTATCAGCAAAGTCATGTCCGGATATATTTTTCGCTCCATACAAGGATCCGGATCAGACTTTGTATGAAGCTGTGACATTTACCGCCGGCAATACGACCAATTCCGATCACTCCTTACTCAAAATCATTTTCTTTCATTATATCCCAAAATGGATGACATATTTCCCCTCGTCCCGCGCTCTTTCAAAGAGCCCGATGAGCGGGCGGAAACGATCGCCGCCATGCGCATGAAGCACCGATAAAAAAGCCTCCGCGGACTCGGGCGGAATCAGCGTGATTCCACAGTAAGCAAGTCCCGTTCCGGGCTTCTGCCTCGTATGATAAAAGCACGGGATCTCCTGAACATCCATCAACAGCGGCTCGATATCGTAATCCTCGATTTCAAGGCAACGATACTTTTCGGGTTCGTATTTGTCATACCGCGCATGGAGCCTCGGGGTTTTCTCCATAAGTCCAAATTCATGCTTCGGCATCGTCTTTCCCCTGTTCCCACACAATATCGCGCACATGCCGGAGAAGCGGCAGTCCCGCACGCGCGGCTGCCCTCGCCGCCATATCAAAGCCAAAGCCGAGGGTATCGGCGCGATGGCTGTCGCTCGACAACACGGCGCATCCGCCATGCTCCGCTAAATATGCAAGGATATCCCCCGCCGGATACGGCGCCGCGCGGTACCCGCGCGACATCGCGCCGGTATTCAACTCGAACGGAATACCGATCGGAAGGAGCGCCGCAGCCGCGGACTGCCATGCCGCAGCATATCGCGGATGCCGCGTATCAAAAAGGGCGTCTCCCTCGTTAAATTTCGTGATGAGGTCAAAGTGCCCGATGATATCGGCGCCGGTGCGGTCTACGACATCGCGTTCCAGCGTGTAATAATCCTCTGCAAAAGCGTAATAGTCGCCGCCATAATGCTTCTCCACCGCCTCAGAAAACACCTCCCGCGTCTCGTCGACGGGGAGATAGCAGCCGTTCTTTTTCACATAGTGAACGGAGCCGATGACAAAATCATAGGCGTCTGTCGGAGATTCCGAAAAATAATCCTGCTCCACACCGCAATAAATACGGATCTTATCACGGTATTTCTCTCTCAGACGGGCAATCTCCGCGCGATATAAGGCGGCGCCGTCCTCCGTCATACACCAATCCGTCTCAAACGGCATCGGCGCATGTCCGGAAAAGCCGAGAACGGAAAAGCCCTTCCCGATCGCGCAGAGCACAATCTCCTCCGCCGTACTCTTTCCGTCGCAGAAGGTCGTATGAACATGCAGATCCGCCGGCTGCGGAAGCTTCGGCCGACTCATTTCGTCATTTTCTCCTGCTTTACCTTGTGATCGATGACATGGCGGGAGGCAAGCTCGCGCTCGATATCCTCAAGAGATATCCCCATCTCGATCATCAGCACCATTACATGATAGGCGAGATCGGCGATCTCATAGATCGTCTCCTTTTTGTCCGCGGCCTTGCCCGCAATGATGACCTCCGTGGACTCCTCTCCCACCTTTTTGAGAATCTTGTCGGGCCCTTTCTCAAAAAGATAGGTGGTATAAGAGCCCTCTTTGCGATGCAGCTTGCGGTCAGCGATAAGCTCCATCAGCGAATTCAGAGAAAATTCGTGACGCTCCTCGCTCTCAAAGACCGGCTCTCCGAAGCAGGAATCCGCGCCGGTATGGCACGCCGGTCCGTCCTTCTCCACAAGGACGATCAATGCGTCGCGGTCGCAGTCGGCGGTGATGCTCACGATATGCTGATAATTGCCGCTCGTCTCTCCTTTTGTCCAAAGCTCGCCGCGGGAACGGCTCCAAAAGCAGGTAAGCTCCTTTTCCATCGAAAGCGCAAGGCTTTCGCGATTCATATAGGCGAGCGTGAGCACCTTTTTGCTGTATGCGTCGACAACGATCGCGGGGATGAGCCCCTTTTCATCGAAATTTAATTCCTTTATATCAAGCATGTTTATTCTCCTCCGGCGGCACAGCCGCTCTGTTATGAAAATTTTTAGATCCGTCTTACATTGATGCCCTGCTTTTCCAAAGCGAGCTTCAAATCGCCGATCCCGACCTCGCCGAAGTGGAAGATCGACGCGGCAAGTCCCGCGTCCACACGCGGGAGCGTTTTGAACAGCGTCACAAAGTCCGCGATGCATCCGGCGCCGCCCGACGCGATCACCGGCACCTCCACGGCATCGGATACCGCCTCCAGCATTTCCAAATCGAAGCCGTCCTTGACGCCGTCGGTATCGATGGAATTGAGCACGACCTCGCCGGCTCCCCGCCCGACACATTCGCGAATCCAAGAAACCGCCTCAAGCCCCGTGTTCTCACGGCCGCCCTTGGCAAATACACGGAATACGCCGTCCACGCGCTTTACATCGGCGGAAATCACCACGCACTGACTGCCGTATTTTTTCGCCGCCTCGTCGATGAGCGAAGGAGAAGCAATCGCGCCGGAATTGACGCTGACCTTGTCCGCGCCGCATTTCAAAACACGGTCAAAATCCTCCACCGCGCGGATGCCTCCGCCGACCGTGAGCGGAATGAACACCTGACGCGCCACCTCACAGAGAACATCCGTGAAAAGCGCCCGTCCCTCGGCAGAGGCGGTGATATCATAAAACACCAGCTCGTCCGCTCCGCATTCACTGTAAAATTTCGCAAGCTTCACAGGAGAGGTCACATCCGCAAGATCTGAAAAATTCACGCCCTTGACGACGCGCCCGTCCTTGACATCAAGACATGGGATAATTCGTTTGGTAATCATTTTGCCGCCTCCAATGCTTCCGCAAGATCGATCGCCCCGATATAATATGCTTTTCCGATGATCGCGCCGTACAGTCCGAGGCTCGCGAGCGCCCTCACATCGTCGATCGACGAAACGCCGCCCGACGCGATGATATCGAGCGCGGGATAATGTTCCGCAAGCTCGCGGTAAAGTGAAAGATTGCTCCCTTTCATCGCACCGTCGCGCGAAATATCCGTACAAATGACAGTCCTAATGCCGAGCCGTATCATGTTTTCACAAAACTGCGCATATGGAATCTCGGAGCTTTCCGTCCAGCCGCGAATGGCGACAAAACCATCCTTGATATCGACGCCAACGGCGATACGCTCCCCGTAAGTCTCTGCCATCGAACGAAGGAACACCTCGTCGGTAACGGCCGCCGTGCCGAGAATCACACGCGACACACCGGCGGAAAGATATGCTTCCACTGTCTCCGGTGTGCGGATTCCGCCGCCCACCTCGGCAAGCAGTCCCGTCTCCTTGACAATGGAACGAATCACGCCGAGGTTCGGCGTTTCGCCTGTGCGCGCGCCCTCCAAATCGACCAAATGCAGAAAACGGGCGCCGGACGCCTTCATTCTCCCGGCAACGGACACGGGATCGGTGTCATACACCGTCATTTCATCGTAATTGCCCTTATACAAACGCACGGCGTTTCCGCCGTAAAGATCGATTGCGGGAAAAAGGTTCATAAGTCCTCCATGCCGCAGAATCGCGGCTGTTTTTATTTTTTATCGCGTTTGTCTCTTTACCATAGCAGCTCAAAGCTCACAGAACGCGCGCAGGATCGACAAGCCGACGCTTCCGCTTTTTTCGGGATGGAATTGGCATCCCAATATATTGTCCTTTGCCACGGCCGCGGTCAGCGGCGCGCCGTATTCCGCCGTTGCGATCACGCTTTCCTCGCAGTCCGCGGCATAATAGGAATGAACGAAATATACGCAGTCGCCCCGCTCGATATACCGGAACAGCGGGTGTCTGGTCTCCCCGCAAAAACGGAGCGCATTCCAGCCGATGTGCGGAATTTTAAGTCCCGCCGGAATCACATCCGCGATCGGACGCACGGCGCCGGGGATCAGCGAAAGTCCCTCGTATTCCCCGAACTCATAGCTTTTCTCAAAGAGAAGCTGCATGCCAAGACAGACGCCGAGCAGGGGTTTTCCCTTTTCGGCCTCCGACTTCACGACCTTATCAAGACCGCCTGCCCGAAGCTTTTCCGCGGCATTTGCAAAAGCGCCGACGCCCGGCAGCACGATTTTATCCGCCGCACGGAGAACGTCCGCTTCCCCCGTGACGACGACCTGCGCTCCGACCGCGGCAAGCGAGGAGGAAAGCGAAAACAGATTTCCCACCCCGTAATCAACGACAGCTATCATAAATACTCCCTTCGCCGCACGCGCGGCCGTCAAATTTTAAACAAGAAGCCCTTTGGTCGACGGGATCTCTCCCGCCGCGTCGGGGTCGAGCCGAACCGCTGTGCGCAGCGTGCGCGCCGTGCTTTTGAAAGCGCCCTCGATGATATGATGCGAATTTTTTCCCGCGAGCTCTCTTATATGCAGCGTGATATTCGCATGGCGGACAAATGCCTCAAAAAATTCCTCCGCAAGCTCCGTATCAAAGACACCGACCTTTTCTGTCGGAAGCTTCATTTTATATATCAGCTTCCCTCTGCCGGAAATATCGGCGGCGGTGAGAATCAGCGCCTCGTCCATCGGCAGGATGCAGTGGCCGTAGCGGACGATGCCCCGCATATCGCCGAGCGCCTGCCGAAAGGCGTCGCCGAGACAGATGCCGATGTCCTCCGTCGTGTGGTGATAGTCCACATCGGTGTCGCCCTTGCATCGGACAAAAAGGTCGAATCTGCCGTGCTTGGCAAATAGGATGAGCATATGGTTCAGAAAGCCGCAGCCCGTATCGATATCGGATATGCCTGTGCCGTCGAGACAAAGCCGCAGCGTGACATCCGTTTCCGCCGTTTTGCGGATGATTTCACTTTTTCTCATACGAGTTTCTCCTCCTTCGTGAATATAAACCAATTATTTACCGCCTAAGTATGGACTTGATTTCACGAATCAGCGCCGCCATCTGCGCCGGCGTGCCTACCGTAATTCGGTTATAATTCCGTATGCGCTCCGCGCCAAAGTGGCGGATGAGAATCCCGCGCCGCTTCAATTCACGGTAAAGCGCCTCCCCCTCGATTTTATCGGAAGACGCGAACAGAAAATTCGCTTTCGAGTCCGTCACGGCAAAGCCGAGCGCTTCAAGCTCCCGCTTCGTATCTTCGCGCGTCTCCATGATTTTGCGGCAGTTATCCATATAATAATCGTTGTCGAGAAGCGCCGCCGTCCCCGCAGCCATCGTCATACGATTGACGTTGTAGGGATTGGTCGAATACTTGATCGTGCGAAGATCGGAAATCAAGTCCGCACAGCCGATGCCGAAGCCAAGCCTCGCGCCCGCCATGCTGCGGGATTTGGAAAACGTCTGCGTCACAAGAAGATTGTCGTATTTGTGTATGAGCGGCACGACGCTTTCCGCGCCGAAATCGACATAAGCCTCGTCGATCATGACCACATGATCGGGATTCGATGCAACGATTTTTTCAATTTCAGCAACTGAAAGCGCAAGTCCTGTCGGCGCGTTCGGATTGGCGATCACAATATTCTTCCCGACTCCGATATAATCGGAAATGCGAACCGAAAAATCCGGCATCAGCGGAATCACCTCATAAGGGATATCGGAAAGCGCCGCAAAAACCGGATAAAAGCCGTAGGTGATATCCGGAAACACAATAGGATGCGCCGCATCACAGAACGCCATGAAAGCAAAATTCAAAATCTCGTCGGAGCCGTTGGTCATCAAAATCTCCGACGCGGACACGCCGTAAAGGCGCGCCGCCGCCTCGGTAAGCGCCGTGCATTCCGGATCGGAATACAGCTGCAACCGCCCGCATTCCTCCGCGACCGCCGCCGCAACGCCCGCGGACGGCGGATACGGCGATTCGTTGGTGTTAAGCTTGATATAGCTCCTATCGCGCGGCTGCTCGCCGGGCGTATACGCATCAAGCGAACGATATTTGCCGCTGAAAAATCTGCTCATAGACCGGCCTTTCTTCTCTCATGATTTCTTTGGGAATCGGGAAACCGCGCTTCTCGCGTGCGCCGAAAGCCCCTCTTTTTCGGCGAAATATGCGACATCCTCCGCCACCGCGGCGAGCGCCTCCCTTGTAAAATAGGTATATTGGGATTTTTTCACGAAATCGTCGACGGAAAGCGGACTGGAAAAACGTGCCGTACCGCTCGTGGGAAGCGTGTGATTGGGTCCCGCGAGGTAGTCGCCGAGCGCCTCCGGACAATTCTTTCCCATAAAGATCGAGCCGGCGTTCCGAATCGCGTCGAGATAATCAAACGGATTGTCCACACAAAGCTCAAGATGCTCCGGCGCGATTCCGTTCGCAATCTCGATCGCCTCCGCGATCGTTTCCGTTATGATGATCTTGCCGTTCCGGTCAATGGATTCTCTTGCAATTTCATACCGCGGGAGCGTTTTTATCTGTTTTTCCAGCTCCTCCGAAACGGCGGCGGCAAGCGCTCCGTCATCCGTCACAAGAACGGCGGACGCAAGCTTGTCATGCTCCGCCTGAGACAGCATATCCGCTGCGACGACGGCAGGCTCGCACGTGCCGTCCGCGACGATGAGAATCTCCGACGGACCGGCGATCATATCGATCGCCACTTTACCGAAAACCTGCCGCTTTGCCTCTGCGACAAACGCATTTCCCGGTCCCACGATTTTATCGACTGCGGGCACGCTCTCCGTTCCGTATGCGAGCGCCGCTATCGCCTGTGCTCCGCCGATTTTGAAGATCCTGTCGATGCCCGCGATCTTGGCCGCCGCGAGGATCGCCGGATTTACGCGCCCGTCCTGCCCCGGAGGCGTCACCACGACAAGCTTGGAGCAGCCGGCGAGCTTCGCGGGAATGCCGTCCATCAGCACGGTTGAGGGATATGCCGCCGTACCGCCGGGCACGTACAGTCCGACGCGCTCGATCGGGAGGATTTTTTGCCCCATGACGACGCCGTTTTTCTCGCTGATGATGAAGCTGCTTCTCACCTGCTTTTCATGGAACGCACGGATGTTTTCCGCCGCTTCCGTCAAAATCCTAATAAATTCCGGCTCGACAAGAGAGAGAGCCTCCTCGATTTCCGCCTCCGTCACCTCGAGCGACGGCAGCGTTACCCTGTCGAATTTTTCCGAATATTCCAAAAGCGCCGCATCTCCGCGGGCGCGTACATTCGCGATGATCTCCGCACAGACGCCTGTGACATCGACCGTCGATGCGGCGCGCGCAAAAATCTCCTCGCGTGAAACCTCTTTGCTGTTCAGAATTTGAATCATAATTCTCTCCGTTATCCCCGCGGTCACACGCGGAAGCCATTCACTCCACCGGCAGACACTCGGGAAAGTCCCCCGATAATCCGCTCGATTTTTTCGCTTTTAAACTTAAAATTCGCCTTGTTGGCGATCAGTCTCGCACTGATGGGAACAATGGTTTCGATCGGCTCCAAATCGTTTTCCGCAAGCGTTGTGCCGGTCTCCACAATATCGACGATGACGTCGGACAGCCCGAGAATCGGCGCAAGCTCGATGGAGCCGTTTAGATGGATGATATCGATATCGCGGCACTTTTTCGCGTAATGTTCTTTTGTGATATTCGCAAATTTCGTCGCGACGCGAAGCGTTTTTTCCGTATCGTCGCGAAAGCCCTTTTTTGCGGCAACCGCCATGCGGCATTTTCCGACATCGAGGTCGAGCAGCTCGTATATCTCCGGCGCATATTCGAGCAGAATATCCTTCCCCGCGACGCCGAGGTCAGCAGCGCCCCGTTCGACATAGATCGCGACGTCGGACGGCTTGACCCAAAAAAAGCGAAGCCCCTTTTCCTCATTTTCAAAAATCAGCTTGCGTCCCGGCTCCCGGATGGCGGGACAGTCAAAGCCGGCGCGCTCAAACATACCGTATACTTTTTCACCGAGCCTGCCCTTGGGCAAGGCAATGTTAATCATGCTGTTCAAGGATTTTTGTCCCTCCGTTTCCAAATGACAGAAGCCGTCTGTACCGGATGCGCTCCGGCAGTGTTTTCTCCGCAAGAACGCTTTTTCCGTCACGGACAAGACGGTCGACCGTGTGCATCAGCTCCCCCATATCCGTGTCGTCTCCGTAAAGCAGGACGGTATCGACGTCATAGTCGTCCCTCACCTCATCCAATCGTTCGAGCAGGTCGAGATAGACGGCAAAGCCGACGGCGCCCGCTTTCCTGCCCATTTTCCGCATCAGCTTGTCATATCTGCCGCCGGATAGGATCCCCTCCGGAATCCCGTCCACAAAGCCGCGGAAAACCACACCGCTGTAATAATCCATATCGTTCACGACGGAAAAATCGATGTTCACATGATCTGAGCATCCGACCGATTTCAAAATGGACACGATCGCTTCAAGCTCGCAAAGCGCCTCTTTAAACTCCGTGTCCGCACATAAATCCCGCAGAGCCGGCAAAACCGTCTCAGGCTTTCCATAGGAAGAAATCACGGCGAGTATCTTCTCCGTGAGCGCGTCCGAAGCGCCGCAGCTCGCACAAATCGCCTTTGCCTCATGCGCGTTTTTCTCTCCGATGCAGCGAATCAGCCGCGCTTTCTCCTCCTCCGACGCCGGTACGGCATCGGCAAGCGCGGACAGAATGCCCATATGGGAGAGATCGAGAATATAGCTTTCACTCACGGCAGCAAGGCTTTTCACAGCGAGCATGACGACCTCCGCCATCGAATAGACATCGATAGCCCCGATACATTCGAGCCCGGTCTGCATGATCTCCTTGAAGGTATGCGTGCTCCCAGAGATGCGATAGACGTTTTCGTTATAGTAAACCTTCTGCGTCCCGCCGGATTCGTCCTTGGAATTTTTGATGATGGACAGCGTGACATCCGGCTTTAACGCCAACAGCTTGCCGTCGGTATCGTTGAAAGTGATCACCCCATCCCCGACAAGGAAATCCTTATTTTTTACATAAAGGTCGTATTCCTCGAATTTGCTCATCTTGAACTGCGTATATCCGTATTTCCTGTAAAGCGCGCGCAGCTCGAAAACCGCCTGCTCCTCGCTTTTCAAAACCTTCTCGTCGAGTATCATAAATCCCGCCTCAATTTTCAAAATCATATTAACATTTTATCACGCTATCATGATAAAGTCAAGAGGAAAAGACGGTTTTTTCGGAAATTTTTGAGCTTTCCCGAATGAAAAACAGAGCCAAACGCGGAAAACCTGCGTCCGGCTCTGTTTTTTAACCATCCATATAGATCACCAAAGGCTCCTCTTCCTTTAAAAGCCTGCATCCCATCTGATAAGCATCCGAAAATTCCGCATAGGAAGCGCCATCCGAATAGGAAACCATCCATTCTCCGCCAAGCGAGAGTGCTTCCACCGCAATAAAAAACCGCAGCGGCGCCGCCGCCTCCCCTTGCTCATACAGAATCGAACGCAGCCTGCCGTCCCGGCGCAAAAGCAGCGCCCTCGCAGACGGATATCGCGTCCGAATCTCTTCCATTATGACACGGTACCGTTGTTTTTCCCGTTCCGAGCGAATCCATTCCGTGTCCACACAGGCCGTTTTCATATGCCCTGCTTTTCCGGCGAACACAAATGCCAAGACAACCGTAAAAGCTTCCAAAATCAGGAAGATATAGAAAATTGCCTTATCCCTTTCATGGAAATCCGAGAGATCTCTGCCTCCGGTTAACATGGCCGTTATCCCAATCTCGGCAAACATCAAAATGGACATAACAACGCAAAGAATCAGAAAGCGTTTCCGCAGACGCTTCTTCTTATCCGAATTTCCGATTACGGTGTCCGCGCAGTCTACCCATTCCCGATTCCGAAAGGATTCCCTTGTGTCAATATAAGAACATATCTCGTCCGCATTGACAAGTCCGTGAATCTCATACGTTTGATAGGATTTCGTCATGATATGGAGACTGCGAAATTCCGCACGCACCATCAGAATATCGGCAAGAGAAAGCGATATTTTCCGATTCCAATGGCAAGATGCGGAAAATTCGGTTTCCGTAACGGCGAGATGCGCACCGCGGTTCCATCTTAAAATGACAAGAAAAAAGATACCAGCTCCCAAGGCAAGAAAGAACAAAATACCGCATATCACCGACGTGAAAGCATCCTCATGACGGCTCACAGCCCGAACAAACCACTCGCCGAATCTTGCTGCAAGCAGCGCGCACATTCCCGAAATAACGACAGCAAGCAAAGGCTTCCTGCGAATAAAAATCCCCTCCATAGTCATCTCCTCTTGTCACGCCGACGGCATTTGCTCATAGCGGATATATTCCACGTTCTCCTTTTCAGCGGAGGTCTGCACCATAAAATCATAAACGCGGCGGCAAAGCTCATCCTGCGCCGCCCGCACGGAAAGCGACGGATCGCGGTAAAAGGGCTCGCTTACCGTCACCGTGACGCCCGGACGCTTGCAAAAACGGAAAAGTCCGCGGCGGCGGCGATAAGTCGTCACCATAGCGACCGCCGGAACATCCAGCTTCACGGGATATCGGAAGGAAGTCGAGAGAAACGGCCGGATCCCGGTGTAAAACGGCCACACATGCGCCTCCGGATAAATCGCGATACAATTTTTTCCGGCGCACCGCGTTTCCACGGCGGAAATGAATCGCTGCATTCCGGAAAAATCCGTCGGGATCGGCAGCGCACCGAGCATCATGACGATATTTTTCAGGAATTTGATCGATACCGCATCGGGATTGGCCACCGTATAAGCCTTTTTTGGGAAAGTCACCATCGGCGGAATAAGCGGATCGAGCAGCTGCGTGTGGTTCCCGTACAGAAAATATCCGGTTTTCCTCAATTTCCTGAGCGCGCGCCGATTTTCGACTTTCAAACCCATAACAAACTTGGTATAGAACCAAACGATCGGCACAGCGATCAAATAATACAACAAAAACGACAGAAGATTCCACCAAAAATCCCGATGAACAAAGACAAAGTCATGACCGACGTTTTTGCGCTTGATATTGGTGCCGGCAAAGTCGTCCTTTAAAGGGTCGGAATAATATACCGTCTTTTTCGGCTTCATACAAGCGCCCCTTTGGAAGCTGCCGACATCAGCATATGCTCCATTCTGTCCATACAGATATCATAATCAAACTGCTCCGCATAGCCGAGATACTGCTCGCGCATTTCGGCTTTTCTTTCCGGATTTTCTATCCAAAAATCGATCTTATCCGCAAGGGAGGACGCATCGTTATAATGGAACAGATTATCCTCCGTCAGCGCAAAATACCGGGTGGCACTGCGCGGCGAATCGGCGATGACCGGCACCAGTCCGCAGGAAATCGCCTCAAGGCAGGAAATGGCTTCGATTTCAATTTCCGCCGGATGGACGTAAAGATCGGCATAGTTCAAAACCTCGATCAGCTCTTCCCGCGAATAAAACTTGAAAATGGGAAAAACAGGGAGTTTTTCCCCTGCATATTCCTTGATTTTCTCCTCTAAGGGACCGCCGCCCGCCAAAATGAGTTGGATCCGGTCGCGGTATTTCGACTGCGCCACGGCGTCAATGAGCACCTTATGCGACTTTTCCCTGCTGTACCGTCCTGTAAACACGACGACAAATCGATCCCGCAGATCTTCCGGCTTTTCGGCTGGCCGACACCGGAACATCTTGTTGACGCCGTTGGAAATCACATAATGCGGCGTGGGCCCCACCTCATTTTCAAACACGTCACAGATAAATTTCGTCGGATAATGAACTGCCGAGCACATGCGGTATACTTGCTTGTAGAAGAAACGATAAACGGTGCGATTGGCAAAATCCGAGTTCATTAAAAAAATGTGATTGGTGAAATTTTCCGCCTGACAATGAAAGCTCGCCGTCACCGGGATTTTCATCTCCGTCGCCATTTCCGCCGCAGCATGGCCAAGTGCGAACGGCACCAAAATATGCACGACGTCGGCGCCCGTCACCGCCTCACGCAGGATATCCTCATCCGGCTTGGCAAGGGACACGCCGTTTTTCTCCACATAGCTGTTCAGCGGACCGAAATTATATTTGGAAACGACATAAAAGCCGTCCAGTCCCCGTTTATCCTCATCCGGACAGACGACCCTGACATGATGCCCCTTGGCTTTCAGGCTTCTGATCAGATTCATAGCAGCGATCGTCGTCCCGTTGTTCTCCGCGCCGAGAACGTCGCATATCATCGTTATATTCATTTTTCAGTGACAATCCTTTCCGGAGGAAAACGGACTCTCCGCTTTTCCTCCACCGTCTTATCCAAGTGAATTCCCGTATTGCCGGATCGTCTTGTTACGATGCCGGCACAACCTCGACGATATCCCCGATATCGCATCCGAGAAATCTGCAGATTTTGACTAAAATCTCGAGCGACACGAGCTCTCCGCGGTTCAGCTTACTGATCGTGCTGGAGCTGAGCGGGATCTTGCGGATATCGTTCTTTTTCATATCCTTGTCGATCAAAAGCTTCCACAGCTTT
>URZF01000010.1 GCA_900552255.1 uncultured Eubacteriales bacterium
CAGCATGTCGGTCAGCCGAGAGCCTGTACAGGCTCGCTTCTTATTCCAAAACGGCGCCGCCGCGCTTCTTTTATTTCCCGCCGAACGGCAAAAAGCCCTTGCCGTAAATCTCGCTGGTCTTGTTGATGGTCACAAAAGCATGCTCGTCCACGGATTTCGCAAAATCCTTGAGCTTGGCGGCCTGATACGTCGTCATGGCGGAGAAAATGACGAATTTATCCGAATCCGTAAACGCGCCCTGCGCATCCCATATCGTCGCGGAACGATGAAGCGTTTCCGTAATAAATTTTGTGATTTCGTGCGGTGCCGTCGTGATGATCATAAGGCTCTTGCGGCGGTTCAGGCTGTCCACCACGGTCTGCACAAGATACGTTTTGATGAGCATTCCGATTACGGAGCAAAGTCCGGTTTTGGTGTCGAACACAAAGAAAGACGCGGCGACAATGAACCCATCCGCAACCAGCATGCACACGCTGATATCGGCGCTCGTATATTTCCGGAAAACAAGCGCGAGAATGTCCGTGCCGCCGGTGCTTCCGCCGCACTTGAATACCAGCGCGGCGCCGATTGCGCCGAGCAGACTCGCAAAAATCAATTCCAGCACGATCTCCTCCGTAAGCGGCTTCGTCATAGGATACAGCCATTCAAACAAATTGACGGTGCCGGTATAAAGCAGCGTGCAGTACGTCGTTTTCCAGCCCACGCCCCGCCCTAAGAAGGCAAATCCGACGACAAGGGAAAGAAGATTGAGCACCGTGACAAAGGTCGAGGTGTTGACGCCGGCAATGAGCTCTCCGAGCAGAATGGAAAGCCCGCTGAAGCCGCCCGTCGAAAAGCCGTTCGGGATCTTAAAAAAATAAACGCCCGCCGCCGTCAGGACCGCTCCTGCCGACAGCATGAGAAACTCCGATATATCGTTTCTGTTGATCCGTTTGTTGTTTTTCTTCATTTTATCCATCCTTTTGGATATGTTCATTTTCATTTCAAGCGCATAGGGCGTCCTCTCTTTGCCGATTCGGCGCCGCTGCACTGTTATTATATCACAGAATGAATATAATGTAAACAAGCCCTCTCAAAGATTTCATATGAATATTTTTTGTATTTATATACATGTTTTTTAGCGAATATCAAAAATGAATGAAGGATTTCTTTGAATTGCCAGGGAAATCTTGAATCCCTCTCTTGAATATTCATCTGCATTATGCTATAATGAAAAAGGCGATCAAGGTCGCCGTGCGCGACGGTACAGTATTCTAGTGAAAGCACATCTCCTCGAAGACGGGCCTAAAAATCCGTTAAAGGGCATATCGATGAAGCTCCTTGTAGCTGCTTTTTACGCCCAGTTTAGGGTGGTTGCTGGGAGAATAGGACTGCGGGCAGCCTGTAATGGCATACGGGTGCGAATCCCGCTTTCTTTTGAGGCTTCCTTATGTGGTTACAACCGACGATGCGGAGTAATTCCGCATCGCGTTCAGACTACGTTTTGAAGATTAAACCTATCGCTTGGTGCATTTTCGACGCTGTGGATAGTGTAGCCTGCCTTGCGTGATTCTGGCGGATAACGGAACCAAATCCCCTTTCCTTGGCCGAGGAAACCGGACTATTGCTGTTTGAAACCAGCGTTGCAAAAGAGGCTAGATGGGATGGTCACTTTCCTGAGGAAATCTCCTAGACTGTTCGCAAGAGGTGAAATAAGGATTGCAGTGCGAACTCATCGGCAATCAAGTCCCGGACACGGCAACGTGCCGGCACATCCTATAATGGGAAACCGCCTATTCGGCAACGATGGGTTGGATGCGGGGAAATCCTACTTGACCTTATGTCGCAAGGTTTACTTATTTCACTGCCGTCGCCGCTTATCAATTATAACGGATATAACGGAGGATAACTTCTTGGATAATGTTCCGCGAAATGAGCCCGAGCTCACGGGCGATTCTGAAATGAAAACCGAACGAAAGAAGTCCGCAAAGGGAAAAAAGAAAAAAAGCTTTTGGGGGCTGGTAAACTGGAAATGGATCGTCACCGTTTTTCTGTCAAGCCTTGCGATCTCTATCATCATGTCCATTCTCTCCTCTGAGATCGTGGACTATCTGAATGTGTTCTTTTCCCTGCTCGTACTGCTGATGTTTATCGGAATCGGCGTAATTTTCGACATCATCGGTCTTGCCGTGGCCACTGCCGATGCCGCACCGTTCCATTCCATGGCGGCAAGGAAGGTCAAAGCGGGGCGTATTGCCGTGAAGCTCATCAAAAACGCGGATCAGGTATCCAGCTTCTGCAACGATGTCATCGGAGATATCTGCGGCGTTGTTTCCGGTTCCACGGCAGCGGCGATTGCGATTAAGATCGCCACAGCGGAAGGCTCGCTCATTTTTCTCAATCTCCTCATCTGCGGACTGGTATCCGCTTTCACCGTCGGACTCAAAGCCATCGGCAAAGCCGCCGGCTTTGGATACAGCCGGCAGATCGTATTTGCCGTATCAAAGATCGCCGGCATCTTTATTTTTGAAAAAAAGCCGAAAAAGAAAAAACATAAAAATCATTAGTCCGAAAGGAATTTCCCTATGCGAGCCGACCGTTTCCTATATCTGCGCGGTCTTGCCAAAAGCAGAAGCCATGCAGTCTCCCTCATCGACGGCGGCGTCACGCTGGACGGGAAGCCTATTCTGAAGCCTGCCCAGGATATCCCGGAGGATACCGATATCTCGCGCATCCGGATTCAAAATCCATCAAAATATGTGAGCCGGGGCGGATACAAGCTCGAGGCCGCGCTGGAAGGCTTTCAAATTGATGTAAAGGAGAAAACCGCACTGGATCTCGGCGCCTCGACGGGAGGCTTCACCGACTGTCTTTTACAAAACGGAGCCGCACGGGTATTCGCCGTGGACGTGGGACACGGACAGCTCGATGTCACGCTGCAAAACGATCCCCGCGTCATCTCAATGGAGGGTACAAACGCGAGAGCTCTCACTTCGGAGAGCTTCGGCGGCGAACACATCGACCTCGCCGTCTCCGATCTTTCTTTTATCTCACAGGCTCTCATCTATCCCGCCGTCTTTCTCACGGTGAGACGCGGCGGCGTGTTCATCAGCCTTATCAAGCCGCAGTTCGAAGCGGGACGCGAGCACCTGAACAAAAACGGGATCGTGCGCGACAGAAGCGTCCACGAGGCCGTCATCGAAGCTCTTTTTCTTGCGGCGGAGGAAAATCGCCTTTATCCGGAGGCGCTCATGCCCTCGCCCATTGCGGGCGGCGACGGAAACCGCGAATACTTGGCGCTCTTCCGCGTCGGAGAGAGGCACATTGACAGTCCCTGCTCCATTCATCGAATCGTATCGGAATGAGCCTTGACGCCGCGATGTCCGCGGACGCCGTCGAAAACAAATTCAGACAAGAGGTGGCAAACATGACAAAACCGCAGAAGATCGCCGTTTTCACAAAGCTCGAATGCGACAGCGATTTTTCCTATACCAAGGAGGCCGTGAGAGTCCTCACGGAGAGCGGCATTCAGGTATATATCAACCAAAACGTAAAATACAGGCTCGGGGAGCAGCGGGATCAGGTGCATCTCGTCTACAACGAACGGGATCTCGTCGAAACGGCGGACATGATCGTCGTGCTCGGCGGAGACGGCACCATGCTGGACGTCTGCGTCCACGTGGCGGAGCTTGCAAAGCCCGTCGTAGGCGTCAATCTCGGTCATCTCGGCTTTCTCACGGCCGTGGAAAAAGACAGCATCGCAGGGCTTGCCGAGCTCGCGGCCGGGAATTTCACCGTAGAGGAGCGCATGATGCTCGACGTGGAGATCACGACTGGGTTCACCGCGTACCGTCAGCGCGTTCTCAACGACGTCGTCATCGCAACCGGCGTCTGCTCCAGAATGGCGGAATTTGAGCTTTCCGGAGACACCGGTCTGCGCCTCGGATACCGGGCGGACGGGCTCATCGTCGCCACGCCGACCGGCTCCACCGCCTATTCCCTTTCCGCAGGAGGTCCCGTCGTCGATCCCGCCGCAAATTTGATTGCCGTGACGCCGATTTGTCCGCACACGCTCCTGCGCGGCTCCGTCATCCTCTCGCCGGAAACGGGAATCACCGTAACCGGCCGCACACGGGACGAACAAACCGATATCCGCGTCACGACAGACGGAAAAAACGGTACGCTCGTCTCATGCGATACCAAAATCAAAATCAGAAAATCGGATTACACCGCAAAAATCGTCAAAATCGGAGCAAACCGTTTCTTCGACATCTTGGAAACCAAGCTGAATCAAAAATAAGTCCATAAGAAAAGGAAAACTCGCCTATGAAAAATTCCCGCCATACGCGCATCCTCGAAATCATCGGAGAAAATGTCATCGAAACCCAGGACGAGCTGATCGCAAAGCTCCGTGAAAGCGGCTATCCCGTGACGCAGGCCACGGTATCGCGCGATATCAAGCAGCTCGGGCTTGTCAAAACGGCGGCGAAAAACGGCGGTTATCAATACACGGCTGCAAGAAGCGACAGCGCCGGAAACGAGAGCAAGCTCAAAAACATCATGCGGGAAACCGTCCTATCCGCTCAAAATGCGGAAAACATCGTCGTCATCAAAACCTATTCCGGCATGGCCAATGCCGCGGCGGCCGCCGTAGACGCGCTCTCCGGAGATTCCATCGTCGGCAGCATCGCAGGGGACGACACCATCTTCATCGTCGTGAAAAACGACGAGGATGCCCGCGAGTTCACCGCATATGTGAAAGAGATCATCGGACTGTAACCATCAAAACATAGAGAGGCGGGAGCTTAGTGTTAAAGGAGCTGTACATCAGCAATATCGCGATCATAAGGAGTGAGCGCGTGTGTCCCGGAGCGGCTCTGACGGTCCTGACGGGCGAAACCGGGGCCGGCAAATCCATCATCATCGATTCCGTGGGACTCATCATGGGCGAACGAGCGTCCCGCGAGCTTCTGCGCACCGGAGAGGAAAAAGCGACGGTTTCGGCATTGTTTGAAGCGGTCGGGGCCGAGGCTTCCGGCTTTGCGGCGGAGCTCGGCATCGAGCCGGAGGACGGAGCGCTGCTTCTCCAACGGGACATCACCGATAAAGGCGTATCCTCCGCCCGAATCAACGGACGCACGGTGCCTCTGTCGATCATGCGGGAGCTTGCGGAAAGGCTCATCAGCATCCACGGACAGCACGCCAATCAAACGCTGCTCAATGAAGAAAATCACATGGGATATCTCGATGCTTTCGCAGACTGCGAGCCGGAAAAGGCGGAGTTTGCCTCGCTCTATGCCCACCATGCCGACATCAAAAAGAGGCTGTCCGAGCTTGTGCGCGACGGACAGGAAAAGGAAAGAACCATCGAGCTTTTGAAATATCAGATCGGCGATATCGACGCCGTAAAGCCGCGCGACGGCGAAGAGGAGGAGCTGAAGGAAAAGCGGATAAAGCTCCAAAACGCCGAAAAAATCGCAAAGCATGCGAAGCTGATCTACCGCGCGCTGTATCGCAACGACAAGGGCTTTTCCGCCTGCGATCTGATCGAAAAGGCGGAGGAGGCGCTCGACGGGCTTGGCGGCGTCATCGCGGATGTTCCTGCTTTCGTGGAAACCCTGACGGATTTCCGTTACCGCATCGAGGATATCGCGGAAACGGTTCGGCAGGAATGCGATATCGGCGTGAAAAATCCCTCCGAACTGCTCGATAAAATCGAGGACAGGCTCGACAGCATTCAGCGTCTGCACAGGAAATACGGCGGAACGACGGAGGAAATCCTCGCATACAGGGAACGCGCCGCCAAAAGATTAAAAGAGCTGGAGGGCGCGGACGAGCTTGCGGAGGACCTCGAAAACGAGCTTGCGGATATCCGCAGTCAAATGAAAGCCGCCGCCGCCAAAATCACAAAAAAGCGGCGTGACGCGGCACGAACGCTTGAAAAAAAGGTCACAGAAGAGCTTGCATTTCTCGATATGGACAAGGTCCGCTTCCACATCGAGGTGACGCCGCTGCCCGATTTTGCGGCAACCGGCGCGGATAAGATCGGATTTCTCGTTTCGACAAATCCGGGTGAACCGCTTCTGCCGCTA
Source organism: uncultured Eubacteriales bacterium (assembly GCA_900552255.1). Lineage (GTDB taxonomy): Bacteria > Bacillota > Clostridia > Oscillospirales > CAG-272 > QALR01. The sequence continues at coordinate 6,072 of URZF01000010.1, forward strand.
TCCAAGATCGCGTCCGGCGGCGAGCTTTCCCGCATGATGCTGGCCTTGAAATGTGCGTTCGCCGACAAGGAACGCACCGGAACCCTCATTTTCGATGAAATCGACACCGGAATTTCCGGCAGGACATCCCATAAAATCGGCGTAAAGCTCCACGAGGTTGCCGAAAACGGCACGCAGGTCATCTGCGTCACCCATTCCCCGCAGATCGCGGCGGTCGCCGACACGCATCTTTTCGTCTCCAAGACGGAATCAGACGGCAGGACAGAATCTGCCGTGCGCGAGCTGACGCCGCAGGAGCGCGTCATGGAAATTGCGCGCATCATCGGCGGGGCCAAGGTCACGGAGCAGACGCTCGCCGCGGCAAAAGAGCTGCTGGACGCTTCTCCCGCCATTTCCGCCAACGCCTCATACCAATAAATTTTATTTTAGGAGACGATTCTCATGAGTGAAAACAAAACCGTCGCAGAACAGCATGCGATCATCGGAAACACCGCGTCCGAACGATCCTTTACAAGAACGACGCATCCCGGCGCCGACTGGTTTTATCACCCGGTAAATCTCGGCCTCTTCATCCACTACGGAATTTCCACCGTCCACGGCGATCTCGATATTTCATGGGGCATGATGAACGATCCCGTGCGCCGCGCGAAAGGCAACGGAATCGTGACGCCGCGCGAATACTGGGCGCTGGCGGAGCAATTTCATCCTGAAAGCTATCATCCCGAGGAATGGCTCGGCGCGGCAAAGGACGCCGGCTTCTCCTACGCGGTGTTCACAACGCGCCACCACGACGGCTTTTCCATGTGGCCCTCCGAGGTCAGCGACTTTTCGACAAAAAATTACATGAACGGACGCGACCTCGTCGGCGAATATGTCGCTGCCTGCCGAGAGGCAGGGCTGAAAGTCGGACTGTATTATTCCCCGCCGGACTGGCGCTTCAATCAGAAGTATATGTCTTTTGCATCCGGTTCTTATGCAAAGACACATCCGGATCACCCCTATGCGGACATCCGCCATGAACCGATCGACCGTATTCCCGCCCCGACGGGCGAACACTGTGCGCGCTACGTTGCCTACGTGAATGAGCAGATCCGCGAGCTGCTCACCCGCTATGGAAAGATCGATCTCCTTTGGTTTGACGGCGGCGTCGCTGTCGGCTCAAATGTGCCGGACGAAAACAGCGATGTCATCTCGATCGAGGAAATCCGTGCGCTTCAGCCGCAGATCATCGTCAACGACCGCATGTGGGGCTGGGGCGTCGGCGATTACTGCTCACAGTTTGAATGCCGTCTGCCTGAAACGGATCCCGGGATGCCGTGGGAGACCTGTCATATTTGGCATGTCGGCGGCGGCTGGTCCTATGTTCTGAATGCGGATAAATACCGCGACCTCTCCATCACTATACATCAATATGAGGTCTGCGAAAAATGGGGCGGCAATCTGCTTCTCAACATCGCGCCTCGTGCCGACGGCTCGGTGCCGGACGCTTATTATCGGAGCGTAAAGGAATTCGGCGAGGCCATCCGGGCAAGGAAGAAAAACGATACGAACGCTTGACAAACCGAAAAGCACATGTTATAATGAACGAGCAAAAAGCAATGATGGAACAAGTATGCACAGAGTTCCCTTTTCAGAGAGCCGCCGGAGGGTGCAAGGCGGCAGCGGGAGGCTGCGGCAGAATACACTCCTGAGCTGCGCACCGAGCCCTTTTCTGGGAGTAGGCTGCGACGGGACGCGCCCGTTAAAGCGCTCGGAGTGTGACGGCACTCCATGAGGCGCATACCGCGAGGCAGGCGCAAACCGAGGTGGTAACACGAAACTTTCGTCCTCTGTCCCAAAAAGGGACAGAGGATTTTATTTTACGGAGGACAATACAAATGGGAATTTACGAAGAATTACAGGCGCGCGGGCTTATCGCGCAGGTGACGGACGAGGCGGAAATCCGCGAGCTTATCAACAACGGCGGCGCGCGCTTCTATATCGGCTTTGACCCGACGGCGGATTCGCTCCATGTCGGACATTTCATGGCGCTGTGTCTCATGAAGCGTCTGCAAATGGCAGGAAACCGTCCGGTCGTGCTCATCGGCGGCGGCACCGGCTATATCGGCGATCCGTCCGGCAGGACGGACATGCGCTCAATGATGACGCCGGAAACGATCCAGCACAACTGCGATTGCTTCAAAGCTCAGATGGAGCGCTTTATCGAATTCGGCGAGGACAAAGCCATTATGGTCAACAACGCCGACTGGCTTTTGAAGCTCAACTATATCGACATGCTGCGCGAGGTCGGCGCCTGCTTCTCCGTCAACAATATGCTGCGTGCCGAATGCTACAAGCAGCGCATGGAGCGCGGACTCAGCTTCCTTGAATTCAACTATATGATCATGCAGTCCTATGACTTCTACTATCTGAGTGAGCATTACGGCTGCAACATGCAGTTCGGCGGCGACGATCAATGGTCGAATATGCTCTTCGGCGCCGATCTCATCCGCAAAAAGACCGGCAGGGACGCTTACGCCATGACCATCACGCTGCTCATGAACAGCGAGGGCAAAAAGATGGGCAAAACCGCAAAGGGCGCCGTATGGCTCGATCCGAACAAGACCACGCCGTTTGAATTTTATCAATACTGGCGCAACGTGGACGACGCAGACGTCATGAAATGTCTGAAAATGCTGACCTTCCTTTCCCTCGATGAAATCGCAGAGATGGAAAAATGGGAGGACAGCCGCATCAACGAGAAAAAGGAAATCCTCGCATATGAGCTGACCTCCCTTGTCCACGGCGAGGAGGAGGCAAGCAAGGCGAAAGCCGCTTCACGCGCGATTTTTTCAGGCGGGGACAGCGAAAACATGCCGACCACCGAGGTGGACGGCGCCGTTCTGTCGGACGGAAAAATTGCCGTTCTCGACCTCATGGTGCTGGGCGGCCTCGCACCGTCGAAGAGCGAGGCCAAACGCCTTGTCATGCAGGGCGGCGTGCTTTTGGACGACGAAAAGGTGGAACAATTCGGAGCGGCCGTGGATGCGGACGCCCTGAGAGCGGGCGTCGTCATCCGCCGCGGGAAAAAAGTTTTCCGCAAATTCATCCTGAAATGAAGCCTGCGTCGCTTTGTCTGCGTAAAATCACGGAAAAAGAACTCTCCGTCTCTCTTTTCGCCTCCTTTAACCGTTACCAAGAGGTCACTCGCTGCCGGCGAAAAGAAGACGGAAAATGGATTCTGCGCGATATCGCGTTCACAGAACAGTGGGACGATAAAGACTATGCCTATCTTGTAAAATGTCTCCATAACACCCTCCACCAAGGGGGCGCTGTCTGCGACGCCTTTGCGAACGGCGCACTTATCGGATTCGCCTCGGTCGAAAATAAGCCGCTTGGCAGCAGCGGGCAGTATTTGCAGCTTTCTTCCCTGCATGTTTCATACGGACTGCGCGGTATGGGCATTGGCCGAATGCTCTTTGCAATGGCCGCGGAGATGGCAAAGGAAAGAGGAGCGAAAAAGCTCTATATCTCCGCCCTTTCCGCCGAGGAATCACAGGCATTCTATCGCGCGGCGGGCTGCCGTGAAGCGGAGGAATACGACAGGACGCTCCATGAAAAGGAGCCCTGCGACTGCCAGCTTGAATATTTGCTGTAAAAACCAACGGAAGACGGGAAAAACACCGTCCTCCGTTGGTTTTTATCCTATGGATCTCATATTATCTGAAGCATAGAATGTGGAAAAATACGCATTCTCTCCCATGCTCTCAAAATCAAAAAGCTCGCTCACGGTCACAAAAGAATAGCCCTCCTTCGCAAGCTCGTCCAGCACCCGGTCGAGCACGTCGGGCGTGATCTCCTTGATATCATGCATCAGGACAATGCCGCCGTTTTCCGCCTCGGAAAGCACAAGCGACACCGCGCCTTCCACAGCCTCTTCATAGCTGATTTCGCCGTCCTGCCACTTTTTATTGAATTCCCAGTCGCGGGAATCCGAATTCCAAAGAATTGTGTGCATCCGCACGCCGGCCGCATAAAGGACGTCGAGAACATTCCTGTCGATATGTCCGCCCGGCGGGCGCAGAAGCGTCGGCGTATATCCAAGACCGACAAGCTCTTCGATTTTTCGATTGACCTCCGTGATCTCCCGAAGGATTTCTTCGTCGGAAAGCTCTGTAAGGCTCGACGGATGCGTATCGGAATGGTTTCCGATCTCACAACCCAGCGAAAGCGCACGGCGCAAATTCATGATTTTGGCTTCGGAAAGATTGTATCCCACCGTAAAAAATGTCGCCTTTGCCTGATGCTTCTCCAAAATATCGAGAATTTGCGGCGTTATGGAAAGGCTCGGCCCGTCGTCAAAGGTCAAAGCGATCACCTTATCCGGCTTTACCGGCTGCTCAGGACGGTCTGCCGTCGTTTCCGTCTGCCCCGGCGTTGTATCCGCCTCAGGCGGAGCGGTGGATTCCGCAGCCTGCAAATCGGAAGTGGTTCCATTCGGTGTCTTACCGGAATTGTTAATCTTAACAGATACAAAAAGAATGACGAAAATTGCAATCGCCATCACGGCGGTCAAAACGCCGATTATTATTTTACTTGATATTTTCAAACTATTTCCTCATACGCGCTTGCGCGTCAAAACTCATTTTTGATTTCTCGTGTGAAAAGGGCGTTCAGCGTCGCATAAGCGTCCTTGCCCTCATAAAGAATCTCATATACACCACGGCAGATCGGAAGCTCTACGCCGCAGGTCTCCCCAAGACTCATGATAGCGCGCGCGGTCGCATAGCCCTCCGCAAGCTCATGATAGGGTTCTCCCCTCACAAAAGCTTCTCCAAAGCGCCTGTTATGGCTGTAAGCGGAAAAAACAGTCGCTTCATAATCTCCCAAATGGCAAAGCCCATAAGCGGAAAACGGATTCCCGCCCAATGCGCCGATCAGCGCTGCGATTTCATGAGTGCCGCGCGACATGAGCGCGCCTTTCAAGCTGGAAAGCGAAAGGCCGTCGAGAAAGCCCGCCGCAATTCCGATGACGTTCTTTGACGCGGCGCCGATCTCATTTCCAAGCATATCCGACCCATAGTAAAAACGTATAATTCCGCCTGAAAAGGCATCGACAAGAAGATGCTTGGTCTCCTCATCCTCGCTGTCTATAACCATGCAGTTCGGGATTCCGCGATAAAATTCCTGAACATGTCCCGGTCCCACCCAGATCGCAATGCGGTTCGAGGGATCAAGAAATTCCGACGCCACCACGGAAAGCCGCTCGCCGTGCGGCATTTCAAGCCCCTTCATGCAAAGCACGAATATCTTATTTTTCGGTGACAGCAAGGCAATCTCCCCCATCAATGCGCGCAGGTCCTGCGCGCCGACAGAAATGACGACGACTTCAGCCTCCGTCATGCAGGAAAGCTCTGTTGAAAGAGAAACCGAGGCAGGCAGCTCAATCAGATCGTTTCTCCGTTCCCTTATCCATCTCTGCATAGATGCGGAATTTTCCCTTCCGTAAAGCGTCACCTCATGATGCAGCCTGTCAAGAAGCCACGCGATAAAAGACCCCCATCTGCCGCATCCGATCACCGTTATTTTCATAGATAAGCTCCGATCCTGACGCCTCATCCGTCACCCTTTAAGATAAGCACCGAATATCCCGTCGAGATATGGAATCGCCGATCGGTAAATATCGGCAAAATCGGCGTGTTCATTTTGTTTTCCATTTATCTCTATGCCGATATAATCGGAGAGATTCGCAGCGAAATCGATTTCCGCCGTCATATCCGCCCTTATCATGCCGAAAGGAAATTCTTCCGTCTGAAAACGGCGCGCCTGTAAAATCCATCGCTCGTAATCCTCCGCCCTCACCGCTCCCTCATGGAGCAGCCGGCCGATACCGAGCGAAGCCAAGCGATATGCGATTCCATCCCATTCCGCCTCCGGAATCCCCGCGCGGCGGAACTCCGCTTCCCATCGGTCGCGGAAGAAGATATCCGTCACAAGATGCATATGATAACCGAGCGCGAACCGATCGGATTTATTCGATTTGTCAAAGCTTTTCAGCACATCGTCCCGCCATGACAAGCGGTTCCCGCGCAAATGCGTCTCGAATTTTTCCGCAAGCGTGCAGTCCGGACGGGACAGCACGGCATCCGGCGCGATATTTCCGAGAAAAAAATCCCCGCTTTCCCGTACATATAGATACTTCTCCGAAAGCGTGCCGGCAAGCGAAATATGGTAAAACGGCAGCGGCATCGTCAGATCCGCTCCGCCAAGACCGCACGGTAACGACGGTAAAATTCCTCATACCGCCCCGCGTCGAGCGCCTCACGGATCTTCGCCATCAGTTCATTGTAGAAATAGAGGTTGTGAAGCACGGCGAGGCGCATACCAAGCATCTCGTCCGCGCGCAGAAGATGCCGGATATAGCCGCGCGAATAATGCCTGCACGCCGGACAGCCGCAATCCGGATCGATCGGCAGCGAATCGCGCTGATATTTGTTGTTGTTGAGATTCATCGTGCCCTTCCATGTGAAAATATAGCCGTGGCGCGCGTTTCGGGACGGCATCACGCAGTCGAAGAAATCCACGCCGCGGTAAACCGCTTCGAGAATGTTGACCGGCGTGCCGACTCCCATGAGGTACCGCGGCTTCTGTTTCGGCATGAACGGCTCCACCTGCTCGATGATGTGATACATCACCTCGGTTTCCTCGCCGACGGCAAGGCCGCCGATCGCGTAGCCGTCGAGGTCGAACTCCGCGATCGTCTTCATATGGTCGATGCGGATATCGTCATATGTGCCTCCCTGTCCGATTCCAAACAAAAGCTGATGCGGATTGATGGTTTCCGGCAGCGAATTGAGGCGCGCCATCTCCGTCTTGCAGCGGGCAAGCCAGCGCGTCGTGCGGTCGACGGACGCCTTCACATACTCATACGGCGAGGGATTTTCGATACACTCGTCGAACGCCATGGCGATGGTGGAGGCGATGTGCGACTGAATCTGCATGCTCTCCTCCGGCCCCATGAAAATCCTTCTGCCATCCACATGGGAGGCGAAATGCACGCCCTCCTCCGTGATTCTGCGAAGTCCCGCAAGCGAGAATACCTGAAAGCCGCCGCTGTCCGTGAGCACCGGCCGATTCCAGTTAAAAAATTTATGGATGCCGCCCATATCGTAAATGACGTCGTCCCCCGGACGCACATGCAGATGATAGGTGTTGGAAAGCTCCACCTGACAGCCGATCTCGTAGAGGTCCTGCGTGGAAATGCCGCCCTTGATGGCAGCGGATGTTCCGACATTCATAAAAACGGGGGTCTGTATCGTGCCGTGAACGGTTTCAAAGGTGCCGCGGCGCGCGTGCCCCTCCTGCTTTAACAATGTAAACATATGATTCCTCCCGCCGGAGAACAGCCGGCGTATTCAAAAAATATTAAGGTTTATGTACGTCCGAATCGCCTCTCCAGCTCCTTTTTACCGATTTCAAACGCTACCGGCCGGCCGTGCGGACAGAATTTGATGCAGTCGTACCGAAGCAGATTGTCGCAGATCCAGCGGATATGCGCCTCGTCGTAGACGCGGCCGCCCTTGATCGAAGCCTTGCAGGAGCTTTGATAAAGCGCCTTTTCAAAAACACTCCGCCGCCGGGTTTCGATCGGCTCCCCGCCCTCCAGCATACCCGTGACAAGTCCCAAAAAGAGCTCCTTTGCCTCCGACATTCCGAAATCCTCGGGGATTGCGCGCAGGGATGCCTCTCTGTCCGAAGCATCAAATTCAAAGCCGACCTTTTCAAGCTCCGGCTTATACTCTCGGCAAATCTGCGCTTCCTCTGCCGTAAGCGGCAGCGAAATCGGCTCCAGCAGCATCCGCACGTTCGGCGTATCGGAGCTCATATTGGCGCGCAGTCTCTCAAAATTGATGCGCTCATGGGCGGCGTGCTTGTCAAAAATGATCATTTTTTCTTCCGTTTCGAGGATCACATAGCAGTTGAATACCTCGCCGACGATGCGGTATTCCGGAACGGGATGCGATGCGGCTCCCGCGATTTTCGCATCCGTTTCTTCCCTGATAACAGGTTTGTACGGCTCTTCTCTGCGAAGCTCCCTCACGGCCGCGCCATAAAGCCGCTCCCGCATCTCAAAACTGCGGATATCCGTATCCGAACCGAGCCTTTGCTGCCCTGTGGCCGGACGATTGTCCGAAAGCTGCGGGACATCGACCGGCGTGTCGTCCTCGCTATCGGACGGCGCGTTTGCCCGCGACATGTCGCGGGAGGCGATTTCGCTTTCCGCCCCTTTTTCCGCCGCCTTTTCAAACAGAAGATCAAGCGGGGTGCGCGCCGCCGGGGTCTGCACCTCTTTCATGACAGACGCGGCAGGCGCGGAGGATATCTTTTCCGTCCGGGTCCCCTTTCCCGAAAAGGAAAGCTCCGGCCTTGTGATATCATGCTCCAATGTCCCGCGCACCGCGGAATACAGCGCGTCGAACACCGCCTTTTCATTTGAAAATTTGACCTCAAGCTTTGCCGGATGGATGTTGACGTCGACAAGAGAAGCCGGTATTTTGAGATTCAGGACGCACGATGGGAACTTATCCGACGGAATATACGAACGATACGCCGCTTCCAGCGACGCCGTAAGAGTTTTGCTGCGCACCGAGCGCGAATTGATGAAAAACTGCTGCATACCGCGGTTCCCGCGCACGTTGTCCGGCGCGGAAGCATAGCCCTCGACGGCGATTCCGCCGGAGCTGCCGTTCACCGCGATCAGCCTTGTCGCAAACGCGCCGCCGTAAACGGCGTAAATCGCGTTTTGCAGCTTTCCGTCGCCCATCGTCGCAAATTTCAAGGCCCCGTCTGAGATAAAACGAAACGCGATCTCGGGATGGGATACCGCAAGCCGTTCCACTGCCTGCGCCACGGCCGCTCCCTCCGCCGAATCCGATTTCAGAAATTTGAGTCTCGCCGGCGTCGTGGCAAAAAGCTTTTCGCAGATGATCGTCGTGCCGTCGGGACAGCCGGCGGAGGAGACCTCCTCCACCTTTCCGTATGCGCCGGAGAGCAGCGTTCCCTCGCCGTCCTCTTTTCGCTTTGTCATCATGCGAAATTCCGAAACGGCGGTGATGGCCGCGAGCGCCTCTCCACGGAAGCCGAGTGTGAGAATCGACGAAAGATCCTCCGCACTGTGGATTTTGCTTGTCGCGTGGCGGCGCACGGAGGTCACGGCATCCTCGCCGCTCATACCGCAGCCGTCGTCCGTCACACGCATGAAGGAGACGCCGCCTTTGGAAATTTCCACCGTAACCGCGGAGGCGCCGGCGTCGATGGAATTTTCCACCAGCTCCTTGATAGCGGAGGCCGGACGCTCCACGACCTCGCCCGCAGCGATCAGATTGGCGACGGATATATCGAGAACATTGATGATTCCCACGTGTTTTCTCCTTTCTCCGGCTTATCCGGAACGGTTCATTCTCCGAGTATTTTTTTGAGCTCAAATACGAGATTCAACGCCTCCAAGGGAGAAATCGTATTGAGATCCGTTTTTCTCAGCTTATCGCAGACCTCGGACTCCGTGAAGCTTTCAAACGACATCATGCCGCCGCGGTCCGCTTCCTTTTCCTTGACGCGCACAGGCGTCTTTTCCTCGCCGGATTCGATTCCGGCAAGGATCTCCTTGGCGCGCTTTATCACCTCGCGCGGTACGCCGGCAAGCTGCGCCACCTCGATGCCGTAGCTGTCGTCCGCGGCGCCGCGCACGATTTTGCGCAGAAACGTGATGCCGTCTCCCTTCTTTTTGGCGGCGATGTTGTAGTTGACGGCGCCCTCAAACTCATCCTCCAGCGTCGTCAGCTCATGATAATGCGTGGCAAAAAGCGTTTTCGCGCCTATTTTTTTTCCGAGCGTATACTCCGCGACGGCGCGCGCGATGCTCATGCCGTCGAAAGTGCTCGTGCCGCGCCCGATCTCGTCGTAGATGATAAGGCTGGATTTCGTGGCGTTCGCGAGAATATAGGCGACCTCGTTCATCTCCAGCATAAATGTGGACTGCCCCATCGCGAGATCGTCCGAAGCGCCGACGCGCGTGAACACCTTGTCGATAACGGAGATGCGCGCCTCCTTGGCCGGTACAAACGAGCCGATCTGCGCCATGATGCAGATGAGCGCGACCTGCCGCATATAGGTGGATTTTCCCGCCATATTGGGACCGGTGATCAGCATAAAGCGATTGCTTTTGCAGTCGAGCTCCGTATCGTTCGGGACGAAAAAGGAATCCTTCGCGCATTGCTCGACCACCGGATGCCGTCCGTCCCGGATGGAGATCACATCGCCGTATCCCACCTCGGGACGGCAGTAGCCGTAGCGGCTCGCCGCCTCGGCAAGCGAGCAATACACATCGAGCTTTGCCAGCATATATGCCGTTTTCTGGATCCGATGCACATTTTCCGCCACCTTCATGCGGATATCGCAGAAAAGCTGGTATTCGAGCGCCACACGCTTCTCGCCGGCGCCAAGCACCTGCGATTCCATATCCTTGAGTTCCTCGGTGATATAACGCTCGCCGTTCGTCAGCGTCTGCTTGCGGATATACCGGTCGGGCACGTCGTTCATATAGGACTTGGAAACCTCTATGTAATAACCGAAAACGCGGTTATAACCGACCTTCAGCGTCTTGATCCCCGTCGTCTGCCGCTCGGTCTCCTCGATCTTTTCGATCCAGCCGCGGCTGTTTTTCTCGATCTCCGTAAGGTGATCCACGTCCGCGTGGAAGCCCTCGCGGATAAATCCGCCCTCACGCACGGAAAACGGAGGCTCGTCCACGATAGAAGCGTTTATCAGCTCACAGATATCCGAAAGCGTATCAAGCTCCTCATAGATTCCCGCAAGCTCCTCGCTCTCGAAGGAGGCCAGCTGCGCGCGCAGCGCCGGAAGCTTTTCCGCCGTCTGCGCCACGGCGCGCAAGTCGCGCGCGTTTGCCGTCCCGTAAACGATGCGTGTGATCAGCCGCTCCAAATCGAGCACGCCGGCAAGGGAGGACGAAAGCTCTCCGCGCTCCATCATCCGCTCATAAAGCTCCGCCACGGCGGCCTGCCTGCGATTGATGTGATAGGGATTTTTCAGCGGCTGATCGATGAATTTGCGAAGCAGTCTCGCGCCCGCCGCCGTTTTGGTCTTGTCGAGCACCCAAAGAAGCGTTCCCTTTTTCTCGGCGCGGCGCATCGTTTCGCAAAGCTCAAGATTGCGGCGCGTATTGATGTCGATTTCGAGATACTGTCCGTTCTGATAATAATTCAGCGCGCCGAGGTTTCCGAGATCGTTTTTCTGCGTCTCCTCCACATAGGAAAGAAGTCCCCCGAGTGCGCGCAGCGCCGGGTTGTCCGGATCCTCAAATTCGCCGGGCAGATTGGCAAAATGCTCCCTCACCCGCCGTCCCGCATCCTCGGCCGCAAAGCGCGCCTCCTCGTTCTGATTGATGACGGCGGAAAGCCTGTCCGAAAGGAAATCCGCCGCCGTGCGGATCTCCTCCGACGAGGTGTTGATAAGCACCTCCCTTGGCGCATAGGCGCCAAGCTCGCCGACAAACTGCGTCATCCGGTGTTCGCCCTCAAAGGAGGTCGCCGCGACATGCCCTGTGGAAATATCCGCGAACGCAGCGCCGATCGCATTTTTCGTCACATATACGGCGCAGATATAGTTGTTCTTCTTTTCATCGAGAAGCGAGGACTCCGTGAGCGTCCCCGGGGTGATCATGCGGATGACGTCCCGCTTGACGATCCCTTTCGCGAGCGCCGGGTCTTCCAGCTGCTCGCAGATGGCGACCTTATAGCCGCGTCCGACGAGCTTTCCGATGTAGCCCTCGACGGCGTGATAGGGGACGCCGCACATCGGAGCGCGTTCATCCTCACCGCAGTCCCTGCCCGTCAGAGTGAGCTCGAGCTCGGCGGACGCCACCTTTGCGTCGTCGAAAAACATCTCGTAGAAATCTCCGAGACGGTACATCAGGATATATTCCCGGTACTTGTTCTTGATCTCGAAATATTGCTGCATCATCGGCGTCATGAAATTTTCCTCACTTCATATTTTTTATTCGATGGTTCTCATATTTTGTCCGTCAATCTCGCCCCACAGCGTAAACGGCGCCGCCCTTGTGATGCGGATATCCGCAAAATGCCCGGTCATTCCGTCGTCTCCGTCGAAAAGGACTATCTTATTCCCTTCCGTCCGGCCGGTGAATCTGTCCGGATTCGTCTTGCTTTTTCCCTCCACAAGCACACGCAGCGTTCTCCCTACAAGCGGAAGATTTTTCTCAAGGGAAATTTCATTCTGTCGGGCGAGAAGTCTTGTCATTCTCGCGCTCTTGACCTCATCCGGCACCTGATTTTCCATCTGCGCCGCAGGCGTGCCGCGCCGTTTGGAATAGATAAACGAATACACCATGTCGTATTTCACCTCGCGCAGAATGGAAAGCGTATCCTCAAAATCCTCCTCCGTCTCCCCCGGGAAGCCGACGATGATATCCGAGGTGACCGTGATATCCGGCATCTTTTCCCGCATATAACGGATAAGAGAAAGATAGCCGTCCCGCGTATAATTCCGGTTCATCGCTTTTAAAATCCGGTCGGAGCCGGACTGCACCGGCAGATGAAACTGACGCGCGATCTTCGGGCTTTCCGCCATGACGTCGATGAGCCGGAACGAAGCGTCCTTCGGATGGCTCGTCATAAAACGTAGGAGAAAATCGCCGGGTATCTCCGAAATCCGGCGCAGAAGCTCCGCGAAATCACAGTGAAAATCCGAGCCTTTTCCATAAGAATTGACATTCTGCCCAAGCAGCGTGATCTCGCGGCAGCCGCTTTCCACAAGCGCCCTCACCTCGGAAAGGATATCCTCCGGCTTCCGGCTGCGCTCGCCGCCGCGCACATACGGCACGATGCAGTACGTGCAGAAGTTGTTGCAGCCGTACATGATGCTCACCCACGCGCGAAAAGGGCTTTCTCTGACGACGGGGATCCCCTCGGCCATGACAGGCTCTCCGGTATTCGGAAAGAAAAGCCGCCCCTTTTCCGTCATGACACGGTATAAAAGCTCCGGAAGCCGCCACAGCATCTCCGTACCGAATACGAAATCGATATACGGATAGCTCATTTTGATTTTATCGCTCATATCCCGTCCGGAAACCATGCAGCCGCAGATCCCGATGATAAGCGAGGGCTTTCTCGCCTTGAGATGCTTGTAGCCGCCCGTGATGGAAAGCGCCTTCTGTTCCGCATGGTCGCGCACGGCGCAGGTGTTCACGATGATGATATCCGCATCCGCCTCGGAGGCGGCGCGGTCATATCCCATTTCACGGAGCATTCCCGCGATGCGCTCGCTGTCCGCTTCATTCTGCTGGCAGCCGTAGGTGACGACGCACGCTTTTTTCTGTCCTTTTCCCGAAAGCATCGTCCCGATTTTCGTCATATATAAAAACTGCTCTTCTATCTCCTGCGGCGAGGCTGTGCGCGCCGCATGCTCCGTTCTTTTTTCCATGTATCCTCCGTCCGCAGCCTATGGCAGGCGGACTCTTTTCCGGTAGATTTCTTCGTTTTACAAAATC
>URZF01000011.1 GCA_900552255.1 uncultured Eubacteriales bacterium
GTCATCCGCGCCACGGCGAAATCATCGCCGTCTCCGTCCCGGTAGCTGATATACATCAATAGGATTGCATCATCCGCACGGTTGATATTGTCGTAGCCGGCGGTAAAGGCGATTCGGTTGAAGCTTTCGTCCCACATCTGCCACAGCCGTTCCATGTTATCCTCGAGGGTATCCTTGCCGGCTTCAAACGCATCGGCGTCCGCCGGGAGCATCTCGGCGATTTCAAGCAGCGCATCGATCTTTCCGCCGATATAGCATGAATTGCAGATGACAAAGGTAAGAACAGCGCTGATCAGAAGAAGAGAAGCAATAAAGGTTTTCATATCTCAACGCTCCTTTTTCACGATTTTGACGGTATCGCTGTCGTCCACGGTCATTAAAAATACGGTTTTGATATCATGGATATGCCTTTTTTTGAGCTGCTGTTCTACCCATTCCGGACTTTTTCCCGCATTTTTTACGGCATAATCCAAGATGTGTCCGTCGATGATCACCGAATGGGAAAGACCTGCGCCGTCTCCTGTCAGGTTCAGATCGGAGAGCGTCACCTGCTTTTCGCTGTCCTTGGGGAATACGGATATCTGTCCGTTCTGTTCGAGAATGGCATATTCCACCTCGTCCGGTGAAGCGATATTTTTGAGTCTCAGCTCGCATAGAAGATCATCCATGCTGAGGCGCATTTTGACCATTTCCTTTTGGTTGATGACGCCTTTTCGGATGATGATGCTCGGCTTTCCGTCGAGAATGCGTTTCATGGCAGTGCTTTTGGTGGCGAGAAACGACATGATGATCTCAAGGCAGATGATGACGACGATCGGGACGACCGAGTATAAAAAAGGGATGTTGGCATTCGTCAGAGGATGCGATGCGATCTCCGAGAGCAAGAACGTCGTGACAAGCTCCGAGAGCTGGATCTCCCCGATCTGTCTTTTCCCCGAAAGACGCATCGCGCCGATGAGAAGGATATAGATCAAAATTGTCCTTACAAAAATGGCTGCCATATGGATTCCTTTCCGCAAAGAGGCGCAAACGTGTTTACTTAATATATTATTTATGGAAAATATAAAAATATTTGTTGAAAAAATTCCCGTTATAGGTTATAATCATCATGTATCATTCTATCAAAACGGCGGCAGAATCCGGAAAGGAGCCGAAAATGGAAAGCTATAACGACGAATACGGCGCGGAATACAGCGTGCCGTTTGCCTCGGTCATAGAAGAATTCAAGCTTGAGGTGATCCATATCCCCGAGGGGAAAAAAGTCAAAATCACGCGCACGGACGTCAATCGTCCCGGACTTGCGCTCGCCGGCTTTTTTGAATGCTTCGACCACAACCGGATCCAGCTGATCGGCAATGCGGAGCATCAGTATTTGGCGTCTCTCTCCAAAAAAGAGCGATTCTATAAAATGGAACAGCTCGCCGTGCACAATCCGCCGGCGATCATCGTCACGACCGGCCTTTCCATTTTTGACGAGATTTTGGAGGCGGCGAAAAAATACGGCGTCGCGCTGGCGCGCACGCAGGAGAAAACGTCCGCCTTTCAGGCGGCGCTGATCGCGTCGCTTAATATCAGCTTGGCGCCGAGAATCACAAGGCACGGCGTGCTTGTGGAGGTTTACGGCGAGGGAATTTTAATTCTCGGAGAAAGCGGCGTCGGAAAAAGCGAAACGGCGATCGAGCTTGTCAAGCGCGGGCACAGACTGATCGCGGACGACGCGGTGGAGATCAAACGTGTTTCCGCCAAAACGCTCGTCGGCACTGCGCCGGAGATCATCCGCCATTTTGTCGAGCTGCGGGGAATCGGCATTGTGGACGTGCGCCGCATCTTCGGTATGGGCGCCGTCAAGGAGAGCGAAAAAATCGATATGATTATCAAGCTGGAGCCTTGGGATCAGAATAAGGTTTACGACAGAATGGGACTGGACAGCGAGACGACCGACATTCTCGGCATCAAAATCACGACGACGACGATCCCCGTGCGTCCCGGACGGAATCTCGCGATCATTCTTGAAATCGCGGCGATGAACAATCGTCAGAGGAAGATGGGTTATCATACGGCTGAGGAGTTCAACAAACGGCTGATGGAGCATATGACGGCCAAAAAGGAGCCGGAGGATGAATAAATCTCCGGGAAAACGGTAAATGGTAAATGAATATGGAACATGAAAATAAAAAATCGTCCGTCAATCTGCGTTCGCTGTGGCTTACGATGGCGCTGTGTGCCGTCCTTTTGGCTGCGGCGGCCGATCTTGCGTTCGGGACGCGGCTCATCGGAATGATCGCCCTTATGGGAGCGGCAGGGATTTTCACGGTGATTCTTTTGACGTGTGAGATCTATGTCTCCGTTCTCGACGGCGCGGTTTCCCTTGTGATTTTATATTTTGCAGGCGGTATGACGGCGGTGTTGCCGGCGCTTGGCGCCGTCTTTATCGTATGCGCGTTCGTTTTGTCGCGCCTTATCAAGAAAAAATGCTCGAAAACGTCCGCGGCGGTCGCGCTTACGATCGTGCTGCTTTTGTACTTTCTCATCCTTGCGGCGGTTTTATACGCGGCGGACGGACATTCGCTGGCGCCTAAGGACGTGATGCATGATCTGAACAGCTTTTTTGATGAAGTGAAAAGTGAAGCCGCAGACTGGGGAAGGGCATATGTGGACGAACTTCCGGATCAGACGATCCGGTTTTACGAAAATATCGGCGTCAGCACGGAGGAGCTTCGGGAGTCGTATGCGGCGAGTGCCGAGGCGGCCGTGGACGCCGTGCAGATGTTTCTTCCGGGAGAAATCCTTCTTCTTTTGCAGGTGCTCGCTTATCTTGGCGTTTGCTTCTTTGTCCTCACCGTAAAGCAGGCGAGATATGAGGCGCTGCTTCCGGAGCCGCGATGGGTATTGTATCCGACGCAGGTGACGTGCATCGTCTTTATGGTGACGACCTTTGTATATATGATCGCCTCTTTCTTCTCCGGCACGACAGCTTTTGCGGTGGTCTCCGCCAATCTGATGCTCGCGCTTTGGCCGTCCATGGCGGCATGCGGCGTCAGAGGACTGGCGGTCCGCCTGAAGCATCCCGTGCTGAGGGGGCGGACGCTTCTCATTCTCGGCTTGTTCGTTTTGTTCGGACTTTTCATGCTGAACCTTACGCTTTCCGTTGCGGCGATCCTGCTGGCTTTTCTCGGAGCGAGAGACGTATCCTCGCTTCGCATGGCGGAAGCGGAGGCAAATAAAAAGAAGAAATAACGCCGTCCCGCCGTTTTCGGGCGGCGGCTTGGATTTTGAAATTTATACCGGAAGGGAGGGATTGCCATGCCGGAAAAGAACAATAAAATCAAAAGTCATTCCGTTCCGGTCGGCGCGATCGTATGTGCCGCTCTCGGACTCATCGCGCTTGCGGTAAGCGCGATCCTCATCGTTTACACGGATTATGAACCGGCCAATATCGTGATAGGCGCGCTCGGCTGTTACGGAGGCGCTGTGGTGCTGACCGCGGTGATAAGCTTTGTCGGCAAAAGAATGGTCGTCGGGGATTTTTCGGAGGTAAAGGGTTCGATATTCGGCACGATTTCCCTTGATTTTATCCAAAAGCTGTATCTCCCTGTCCTGATCTGTGATGAAAAGGGAAAAATCGTGTGGTACAATACGGCGCTTTCCTCCAAATTCAAGACGCGCGGCGTCCTGTACGGAAAGTATATCGACAATATCTGCAACGCCACGATTGAACGGATCATCAAAAGCGACGACCAGGGAGCGGAGGTTTCCTTTATCTCTGCGAGTGAGATCGCCGATGACGACACGGAGGTTTTTGTGGCCAAGGGTTATCGCGTCGTGTCGAAAAGCAAAGTGTTTTATATCACCATTTTTGAAGATATCACCGAAATCAAAAAGCTGTATGCAAAGCTCGACGATGAGGAAACGCTCATCGCTTATGCGATGATCGACAATCTCGACGAGCTGATGCAGTATGTGCAGGAGCTGTATGCGAATGCCGCGAGCGATGTGGAGGCGATCCTGCGCCGCCATATGGAAAGGGTAGGCGGCGTGCTGCGCGATTACGGTCACAATAAATTCATGTGCATGTTTGCGGCCAAGCAT
Source organism: uncultured Eubacteriales bacterium (assembly GCA_900552255.1). Lineage (GTDB taxonomy): Bacteria > Bacillota > Clostridia > Oscillospirales > CAG-272 > QALR01. The sequence continues at coordinate 4,090 of URZF01000011.1, forward strand.
CTTGAGGAATTTGAAAAGGAACGCTTCTCCATGCTCGACGAGATCCGCGAGATTCATGTCGGCGACACCACGATGCCGGTTACGATTTCCATGGGAATCGCGACGATTTCGGGAAGCTTATATGAAAAGGAGCGCGCTACGCAGACGGCGCTCGATATGGCGCTTCAACGCGGCGGCGATCAGGTGGTCATCAAGACCGCCGACGGCGTGGAATTTTACGGCGGAAAGACCAAAACCGTCCAAAAACGCACCAAGGTGCGCGCCCGCGTGATCGCAAACGAGCTGATCATGCTGATATCCGCTGCCGACAATGTGCTGGTCATGGGACATAAATTCGCCGATTTCGACGCATTTGCTTCCTGTATCGCAGTCGTCCGGCTTTGCCGGTTCTGCGGGGTACAGGCGCTTGTCGTATCGGATAAAAACGATAAAAATCTCGCCGGCTGTTTCAAACGGCTTGAGGGGAATCCCGAATACCGGAATCTGTTTATCGATAAAATCGAAGCGCAGGATATGATTCACAGCGGCACGCTCGCGGTCGTCGTCGACGTGAACAACATCGATTTCTGCGAAGCGCCGGACGTCGTCAATACGGTACAGAATCTCGTCATCATCGACCATCACCGCAAAACCGCCGAATTCAAAAATACGCCGAAGATCGCCTATATCGAGCCGTCCGCAAGCTCGGCCTCCGAGCTGATGAGCGAATTTTTGGAGCAGATCCTCCCGCAGGGCACGCTTCCGAAGGTCGAGGCAGACCTTCTGCTTGCCGGCATTCTTCTCGATACCAAGCGGTTCACGCACAATACGGGTGTCCGCACCTTTTCCTCCGCGCTGTATCTGCGCAGCGAGGGCGCGAGTCCGATCGACGCGCAGGATCTTTTCAAAATGGGCATCGAGGATTTCCTTTCCGAAGCGAAATTTGAGAGCAACGTCGTCATTTATAAATCCGTCATCGCCATCGCGCTCAACGACAGCGACGAAAACACATCCATCGGGCGTGTCAACGCCGCGCGCGCCGCAGACCGGCTGCTTGGCGTGGAGGGCGTGCTTGCCGCATTCGCACTTTGCCGGATCGGGGATACCGTTCACATTTCCGCACGCTCTCAGGGAAGGATCAACGTTCAGTTGATTTTGGAGAAGATGGGCGGCGGCGGTCACTTCGATTCCGCCGGTGCACAGATGAAAAGCTCGTCCGTGGCGAACGCTCTGACGATGCTGCGCACGGCGATTGACGAATATTTAGCGGAAAATATGTGATGATAAATACGCAAATCAAAAGGAGCTTTTATGGCGACGAAGATTTGGGCGCACAGAGGCGCTTCAGCCTATGCGCCGGAAAATTCTCTGTATGCGTTTGACCTTGCCGTCGAGATGGGCGCGGACGGCGTGGAGCTCGACATTTATGAAACCGCGGATGGCAGGCTCGTCATCCATCATGACAATGATATCGAACGCATGACCGGCACGCCTGCGAAGATTTTGGAGACGGATTTCGACGTTCTGCGCTCCTATAATTTCTGCGGCGATTGGGGAGACAAATTCGGATTTGTGAGGATCCCCGAGCTTTGCGAGGTGCTGGAGCTGTTCCGGGATACGGATATGACGGTCAATGTCGAGCTGAAAGAGGGTTCGGTGAATTATCTGAGGGCAATCGACAGAACGGTGACGGATTTCGGTATGCAGGAGCGGATTCTCTATTCCTCCTTCGATCATTTCAAGCTGTATCATATGAAGAAGATTGCTCCTTCCTGTAAAACTGCGGCGCTGTATTCCGAAAACAGGATGTTCCCGTGGGTGTCCGGAAAAATGCTGGAGCTTACGGCGCTTCATCCGCATTACAGCCAGCTCTACCGGCATTTTGATTTGGGGATCGATTATGTGAGAGAGGCGCATCTGTATGGGCTCGAGGTCAACGTTTGGACGGCGGACAAGGAAGCGGTGCTTCGCGAGATCGCTTCATGGGGCATCGACCATATCATAACGGATTATCCCGATGTCGCAATGCGGATTATCGAGGAGGAACGGAAAAAGAAAGGGACTTTATAAAGTCCCTTTCTTTTTTGCGGGAGAAAGTATGTCATATTTTAAATTTTTTGCATGAGAACGCCGGATATGCGAAAACTATTGATAGAAAAAATCCGATGACTGCTTCGCAGCTTCGGATAAAACTATCATATGGAATCCGTCCCATGGACGGAATGGAGGTTATCATGGAAAAGAATATGACGAACGGCGAAATTCCGCTCGGCCTTGGAATGGCGTTCGCTCAGAACACGGCGGCGATGGAACGCTTTGCCGCCATGAGCGAGCAGGAAAGACAGAATATCATCAGCATGGCGCAGAATGTAGGCTCCAAAGCGGAGATGGCGGCTTTTGTGCAGAAAATCGCCGACGGGCACGCTGCAAATTCCTGAGATGAGATTTTTTGCAAAAAGTTATACGGAGGCAAGACTTGAAGAAGGAATCTCTATGGCATAAGACGGTCTCCGTTCCCGCTTATTCGCCGCTTTCGGAAGGGCTCCGCACGGACGTCGCCGTTATCGGCGGCGGCATCGCGGGCATTTTGACCGCATTCGAGCTGACGCGGCGCGGCGTTCGGTGTACTGTTCTGGAAGCCGGCAGAATATTGAGCGGACAGACGGGGAATACGACCGCCAAAATCACATCGCAGCACGGGCTTATCTATGATAAGCTGATCAATACGATCGGCTTCGAGCATGCGCGTGCATATGCTGCGGCAAATGAAAGGGCGGTATCGGACTATGGAAGGCTTGTCAGAGAGCGGGGCATCGACTGCGAATTTAAAACGCTTCCGTCTTATGTTTATTCCACTAAAAACGCGGAGTACCTAAAAAAGGAGGCGGAGTCCGCCGCTTCCTTGGGGATCGCTGCGTCCTTTGTCACGGACGTCATGCTCCCGTTTCCGACGGCCGGCGCCGTCCGCTTTGAAAATCAGGCGCAGTTCCATCCGTTGAAGTTTTTGACATCGCTTCTGCCCGGACTTGAGATTTACGAAAATACCGAGGTCTTGTCCGCAAAAGGGAACAGAATCAAAACGAACCGCGGCGTTGTGACGGCGGAAAAGCTGGTGTTCGCGACGAATTTTCCGCCGATCAATTTCCCCGGTCTTTATTTTGCGAAAATGCACAGGGAGCGCAGCTATGTCGTGGCGCTGGACGGCGCGCCGATGCTGGGCGGCATCTATTACGGCGCCGACGAGGACGGTTTTTCTTTCCGAAACGCGGGGAATGGTTTGCTGCTTCTCGGCGGCGCGGGACATCGGACAGGGGAAAATCGGCGCGGCGGACGATATGCGGCGCTCCGTACTGCCGCGGAACGCTTTTTCCCCGGCTCCCGCGTGGTGTATGAATGGTCGGCACAGGACTGTATGCCGGCCGATTCCGTGCCGTATATCGGGCGCTATTCCAAATCCGAGCCGAACTGGTACGTCGCGACGGGCTTTCAGAAATGGGGCATGACGAGCGCGATGGTTTCCGCCATGCTTTTGTCGGATCTGATTTGCGGAACAAAGAATCCGTATGAGGAGGTCTTTTCTCCCGGGCGGAAAATCTCGGGCGAGTCGGTGCCGCAGCTTGTATCCGACGGCGCGAGATCGGCGAAAAGCATCGCGGCGCGTGTCTTTTATCTGCCCGGAAAGGATTTTCACGAGATTGCCCCCGGTCATGCCGGCATCGTATGGGTCGGCGGGCACAGACGCGGCGTATATCGGGAAATTCTGCCGGATGGAAAAACGAAGCTTCATGTCGTCTCGGTCAAATGTCCGCATCTCGGCTGTGAGCTTGCGTGGAATCCGGATGAAAAAAGCTGGGACTGTCCCTGCCACGGCTCGCGCTTCGATATCGACGGGAATTTGCTTGACGGGCCGTCCCAAACGGGCATCGGCATAAGCCGAAAGGCATGATATGGGGTATTTCAGCTATCACGCCGTCGCACGGCGGCTGATAAAGGAAGGGAAGCTTGCGGGATATTACTTTGCGGACGATTATAACGGAATACGTCCCGCTTTGGTTTTGCTTTTTGACGACGATATCCATCCCGTCATGCCGATCAGAGAGCATCGCTGGGAGGAGTATCGGGAGCTGATTCCCGCAGAAAAGGAACTGAAAAAATAAACGGCGCGGCCGGCATCGAATACCGGCGCGCCGCTTTTCTGTGTTCCGGCAAACCGGCCAAAAACGGTTGCAAAATACCGCGTCCGATGGTATAATGATGCTGCGGGCAAGAGATGTCCGCGCTGTCGGAAACGGAAATCCGCCGGATATGGAGGAAGCCGCGGCTTTCTTGGGTTTCCGGTATCCTATGGAAAAGAAAACAAAATTATCGGAGGAACCATATATGGAATTTACAAAGGAAACCGCGAGAGACGCTTTGGGGCTGCCTGAAAAAAAGCTGTGCCGGCTGTTCGGGGAAAGGATGACGGGCGAATGCTGTGCGTCCTATCTGTCCCTTTCGACGGAGCAGGTTGTCGGCGCTTCCGGACTGCCCTTTTATGCCCCGCTTTCCGAGCATATCCTGAATTGTCCCGAAACGGCGCGCTATCTTGAAAATTTTCCCGGACAAAGTCATCTTTTTGTATTCGGAGAGACCATAAAACACTATACGGAGGGAGGTGAGCTTCCGCTTCCACGCGATATCGAGGCGGCGCTGCGGGAACAGTATGATTTCCTCCTTGGAAGCGCCGGTGTGCTCGACGAAAACGGCGACCATATCCTTGACTTGAAATCGGAGAAGATCGGTACGCATTTCGACGTCAACCTGCTCATCGGCAACCGGATCGGCTTTCCGTCTCCATTGCTCACGACGCCGAAGGGCGCGCTCGATTCGCTCGGCCGCGGCTCTTTCCGCGGCACCGCGGCAAGGCAGGTCACAGCGACGCGCTACAATCTCATTCCGGAGCAGAACGGCGAGCCCTGCAATCGTCAGTTCTATCTTGTCGAGGACGGCGAGCAGATCTTCTATTCCGCCGATGTGAAAACGAATGTGAGATCCGCCGTCTGCCGCCATTCGCAGAATCATTCCGTCATCACCTATGAAACGGAATGCGGTCTGCGCATTACCCGCACCCTCTTTATCCTGCCGCAGGAAAGGGACATGCCGGAGGCGGTCGAGGCACAGCACGTCACGGTCGAGAATCTGACAGGGCGTGAGCGGAAAATCAAGATCGTATTCACCGGCATGTTCGGGCTTGCCACGCCGGAATCCGTCATGAACGACATCATCTACGCGAGCGTAACATGGGAATCCGGCGTTTGGAGGATTGACGGAAGGCCGGCGGCGCTTTCCCCGAGCCCGCATCCGCAGTATTTGAAGCCGTTCAAGCGTTTCGCCCTGCTTCTTTCGGAGGGCGCCTTTATGGACGAATACGCTGCGAATTACATGGATTTTGTCGGAAACGGGACGCTGGAGAAACCTCAGCATGTCGCGCATCTTGTATCGTCTCCGGCGACGAAGATCGTTCCGTTTTTTGCCCTCGGCAAGACGCTTGTCCTGCCCGAGGGGGAAGGCGTGTCCGCGGATCTCTTTGTCGGCATGACGATCACGCCCGACGGGACGGACGACGCTCTTCGCGGGATGCTTGACCGCCTGATTGGGACATATCAAAAGCCCGGCGCGGCGGAGGCCGCGCTTGCCAAGGTGCAGGACTTTACCAAAAAATATGCGGGATATCTTGAAGTTAAAACGGAGGACGCCGCTTTTGATGCCTATGTGAATCACAATTTGCCGTTTCAGGTATATTATCAGTCCTATGTGTCCCGTTCATTCGCGTGGACCCAGAAGGCCTACCGCGAGATCGGCTTCCGCGAGATCCAGGACATGTTCGCCTCCCTTTACTACATAACCGGCATGGGGGAGGACGGGCTTGCGCGCGACATGCTCGGCGAATGGATCTCGAACGTATATGAGATGGGATATGCCAACCATAATTTTTATCATACCGGCAAGGAGCCCGGCATGTGCTCGGACGACGGGCTTTGGCTTGCGCAGGCGGTCTATCGCTATGTTTCCCTGACGGGAGACACGGCGTTCCTCTCCGCGCTGTATCCGATTGCGGGTACCAATGAGAAGCGCACGGTGATGGAAACGCTTCTCGCGGTTGTGACCTACAGCGGGAAAATCTCCGTCGGCGCGCATGGGCTCCCTCTTCTCGATAAGGCGGACTGGAACGACTGCTTAAAGCTCGACGACGATTGGATCGACGGCCCCGAAAAGGAGAAGCGGTATTTTGAGCAGCTTGATAGGACGGGTGAGCGCTATGGCGCGGCATTCCAAAATTCCTATTCCGAAAGCGTGATGAACGCGTTTTTGCTCAAAATCGCATATGACGAGATCGCCGTCATGGCGGGACTTTGCGGGAATACCGCGCTGGAAACGGATATGCGCGGGCTGTCCGCCGCGCTGGCGGAGCGGATTCAGACGCATTGCTGGAAGGGCGACTTTTTCGCGCGCGCGCTGGTGGGCGGCGCGCGTGAGGGCGTCTATACCTATCTCGGTGCGGGCGGGGACGGGCTCAGTGCGGACGAGCGCATTTCCGGTACGTATTTTCTCAATTCGTTCAGCTGGTCGGTGCTGGCCGGCGTTGCAAGCGAGGCACAGATCGGAACGATGCTGAAAAAGATCAAGGAATATCTTGTGACCGAAGCGGGGATCAAGCTTTGCACGCCGTGCGACCTTTCCCGTCTTGCCACGGGAACCGCCACCAGCGCTTATTTCCCGGGCGACAGAGAAAACGGCGGCGTTTTCAAGCACGCGGCGATGATGGCGGCGTCCGCCTGCTTCAAGGCTGCAAAAGCCGTGTCGGATTCGTCTCTTGCAAAGGAGCTTGCCGAGCTTGCCTTTTTTGCCGTAGATACCGTCCTGCCGTATAAGACCTTGGAGCATCCGTTTACGACAAAGGGCAATCCGCGTTTCTGCACGCAGTATAACAACAGCATTACCGGCGAGAATATCGGTCCGATGCTTTCCGGAACGGCGAGCTGGCTGAATCTTACAGTCATGGAGATGCTCGGCGTGGATTATGAGGGCGAGGATATCGTGTTTTCCCCCGTTCTGCCTGAGAATACCGAAAAGACGTCCTACAAAATAACGTCGGGGGATACCGTTTTGGAGGTGGAGATCCGGAAGAAGCCCGGCTTTGCCCGTGTCACGCCGGACTCGTCGTTCCGTATGGACGGCGTGCCGTTTGCCGGACGGACGAGGCGTCCTGCCGACGGAAAAACGCATATCATCGAAATCACGGTTTGAGATATTTGATAGAGGCTCCTTTTTGGCTTCGCCGTTCTGTTTCCTCGATAAGGATGAAAAAGACCGCCTGTGTGATTTTTCAAATCACACAGGCGGCATATTTTTGCCGTCCGGTTTAACCGTTGAGCTCGATGAATCTTTTCACGACGTCCTCGATGGAGAGCGAGGTGTTTCCTTTGAGGTAGGTGCAGACCGTGTCGTTGAAGCGGTCGTACCAGTGCGCGGGGATTTTGTCAAAGCCGATGCAGGCGCCGACAATGCTTCCCACGGTGGCGCCGGTGCAGTCGTTGTCAAGTCCCATGGCCACACAGTTGCCGATACATTTTGTGAAATCGTCTCCGCCGAGCATGAGCGCGAAAACGATGATGCACATGTTGTTGATGGTGTGGACCGGGTGCATTTTCGGGAATTTCTCATCGATCAGCGCGCGTCCTCTCAGATAATTCGTCACCTGTGCCTCGCAGGAGAATGCCCATTCGAGCGCCTGATAGAGCTCGCTTTCCTGTGGGAGCTGCTGCATGCCCTCTCTTACGGCGTCAAGGGGCGTTTTCGCGGTGAAAGCCGCCGCTACCGAGGCCGCGCAAAACATTTCGCCGTATATTCCGTTTTTGCGGTGTGTGAGGTATGCGTCGTTGTAGGAAAGCTTTGCCGCGGCTTCCGGATTGCCGGCCTCGGCGTATCCGAAGGCGTCCGCGCGGATGGCGGCGCCGATCCATTCCACATAGCCGTTGAAATTGGCGGCATATATCGGCTTTGTTCCCGAACGAAGCTGCTGGAGCGCCTCGTCCTCCGCAGTGCAGGCGTAGGGAAGAATGTCGAGCCAAAGCTCCGCCACATCGTCGACGGTATAATTTTTGCCGTATTTTTCAAGCAGGAGCAGGTTGAGGATCGTATAGGTGATGTCGTCGTCAACCGGCACTTTGTCTATGTTCTCGAGCAGATAATCGGTTCTTTTATTGACCTGATAATGGATTTTTTCCGGACTGTCCGTCCCGGTCCAAAAGGCGTCGGGGGGATAGTTCATGCCGCAGTCGAGTGCGAGTGCCTGCATTCTCGCGACGGAGTACAATTCGACCGGTATGCCGAGCACACAGCCTGCAAATCGACCGATCAGCGCACCTTTCATGCGGTTATATAGGTCCGACGGCTTCTCGGACGAACGGCGGGCTCCCTCCGGACGCAGCTCGAGGATCTCCTTGAGGGCATCCGGTTGAGTGATATCTTGGTTTCTGTACATTCTTTTTCTCCGTTTCCATATAAATTCGGATAAATCCGTATGAACGGTTTGCATTATATCATGTAGACGCGATACATGCAAGAACAAATCTGTAATTTCCTGAAAAATTTTCAATTTTAAGGGTATCAATGGAACAAATTTATTGGACAGGGCCTATTTTATAGGTATCGATCCTTGTCGAGGCGCTGGTATGATAACGGCGTCTGCATCGGAGGTTTGGATGTGAACAAAGAAACGCGGGATTTCAAGAAATCCCGCGTTTCTTTTTACAGACGCCGCCGATGCGGCGGTATGTCTCTATATTTATATAAAGCTGCATTTACAGCGGATATCGATAATTTTTGCTTTTCAGAAGATTCTCTTTATGTGCTCCGATGCAGGTAACGGCACAGGAGCGCGTGACGGTCTCCTTCATAAGATGGAGAATGACGATATTATCTTCTGGAGTTGGACGCAGCGACGCAGATCATTCCGGGGCAACGGCTGCAGCACCCGCATCCGCAGCTACATCTGTCGGACGTACCGCCGACGGTGTCATCATTGCTGCCGCATCCGCAGCCGCGTCTGTCGGAGACGCCGCCGACGCTGTCGTCGTCACGGTTTCTGTCGCATCCGCAGCCGCGTCTGTCGGAGACGCCGCCGACGCTGTCATCGTCACGGTTTCTGCCGCATCCGCAGCCGCGTCTGTCGGAGACGCCGCCGACGCTGTCGTCGTCACGGTTTCTGCCGCATCCGCATCCGCGTCTGTCGGAGACGCCGCCGACGCTGTCGTCATCACGGTTCCTGCCGCAGCAGAATCTGCTCATACAGTTTCCTAAACACATTTTTATCACCTCCTTCAATGACATTATATGCCGGATTTGATTTCTGGTCCGTAAAAATGGACAAAGAAAAACACCGTCCTCCGATGCGGCGGTGTTTTATCGGACAGGTTAGCCCGGTGTGACGGACGCGCCGAACGGCATCAGCGCGAGTTTGGCAAATTTAAAGCATTGCTTTCCGAACGGGATCCCGATGATGGTGATGCAAAGGACAAGCCCCGCGACCGCTGTCGTGGCGGCAAGCTCGATTCCCCCGAAAATGAGCCACAGGATATTGACAAGCAGGGAAAACGCACCGCCGCCATACACCACGCGCTTTCCGAACGGAGCAAGCATCAGCCCCGCCATTTTGAAGCATTGGAGCCCGACCGGGATCCCGACGATCGTGACGCACCATAAAAGACCTATGAGCGCCCAGCCGAGAAAAAGCCAAAATCCGCACAGAATGATCCATAATATATTTCCAATAAGACGCATAAATCCCTCCGAAACCATAAAGAACAAGGCGATACACATTCCCCTAAGTATCGTCTCTTAGAAATATATTATAGCAGGATTTATAATATTATCAAGAGAGATAAGAAAAAATTAAGAAAGAGCGCACAGCGGAGCTGTGCGCTCTTTCTTGTTTGGCCTTACGAGGCTTGTTCAAACTGGCTGTTGTAAAGCTCGGCATAAAAGCCGCCCTTTTTCATCAGCTCTTCATGATCGCCGCTTTCGATGATATTTCCGTCCTTCATGACAAGGATCTTATCCGCGTTGCGGATGGTGGAAAGCCTGTGGGCGATGACAAAGGACGTCCGTCCCTTTGTCATTTTATCCATCGCCTCCTGAATCAGGATTTCCGTGCGCGTATCGACGGAGCTTGTCGCCTCATCGAGAATGATCATCGGCGCGTTTTCGATCATTGCGCGCGCGATGGTGAGCAGCTGTTTCTGGCCTGCGGAAAGATTCATTTTATCGTCGATCACGGTATCGTAGCCGTGCGGAAGCGTGCCGATGAAGTGATGCAGTCCGACGGCGCGGCAGGCATCTTCCACCTGCTTGTCGCTGATGTTTTTCTTGCCGTAGACGATGTTGTCGCGGATGGTTCCCTCAAAAAGCCATGTGTCCTGAAGGACCATGCCGAAGAGATCGTGTACGTTCTCTCTCGTCAGCTCGCTTACCGGTACGCCGTCGATCTTGATGCTGCCTCCGTTGATATCATAGAATTTCATGAGCAGGTTGACCATCGTCGTTTTTCCGGCGCCCGTCGGTCCGACGATGGCGACCTTTTGGCCGGGATAGATGTGTTCGGAAAAATCGTGGATGATGATCTTGTCCTTGTCGTAACCGAAGCTTACATGCTCAAATTCGACCTCGCCGCGCACGTTTTCGAGTACCGCTGTTTTATCCGATTCGTCCGGCATTTCCTCGGCTTCGAGAAATTCAAACACGCGGTCGGAGGCGGCTGCGGTCGATTGCAGGCTTGTCATAGCCTGTGCGATTTGGGAAAGCGGGCTTGAGAAGAGTCTGACATAGATAATGAAAGCGACGATCACACCGAAGTCGATGGCTCCGTTCATGGCAAGCGCCGCGCCGACAACACAGACGGCGACATATCCGAAATTGCCGACGAAGCTCATGACGGGCATCATGAGTCCCGATAAAAACTGGGATTTCCAGTTGCTTTCATACAGCTTTTCATTCATTTCATTGAATTTCTCACTTTGCTGCTCCTCGGCGTTATAGAGACGGACGATGTTATGTCCGGAGTAGACCTCCTCGATATGTCCGTTGATCTTGCCGAGCCATTCCTGCCGCGCCGTGAAATATTTCTGCGAGCTTTTGGTGACGATCATCACAAAAGCAAAGCCGATGAGAGAGGCGGCGATGGCGGTGATCGCCATGATCCAGTTCGTTTTGAACATCATGAAAAGGCAGCCGACAAAGAGCGCCGCCGCGGAAACGATCTGGACGACGCTGCGCTGAAGCGTATCGCCGATGGAGTCCACGTCGTTCGTGACGCGGGAGAGCACGTCTCCGAAGCTTGTTTTGTTGTAGTAATCAATCGGTAGACGATTGATTTTCTTTGAGATTGCGCCGCGCAGATTTTTGGAGACCTTTTGATTGACCGTCGTCATGATGAGCCCCTGCATAAGACTGAGCAGCCAGCTTGCCGCATAGAAGGCGACGAGCGTGTAGCATATGCTTAATACCGCGTCAAAATCGATTCCGGTGAGAAAGCCTTCGCTGATAAGGTTGGTAAGCTCGCTGACCTTATCCGGACCGATGACCGTGAATACGGCGCCGCCGACGGCACACAGCATGGCGACAATCACCGCCGGGACAAACGGACGGCAGAACGCGATCAGCTTTCCCATTGACTTTTTAAAATTGACGGACTTTTCCGGCGTATTCGCCTGTCCTTTATGAATCATTCCCCGAGGATTTGTCATGCTCCGAGTTCCTCCTTTGAAAGCTGTGAGAGAGCGATCTCACGGTATACGTCACAGGACGCCAGCAGCTCGTCGTGTGTGCCGATTCCGACGGCGCATCCGTCGTCGATGACGATGATGCGGTCGGCATCCTTGATCGTCCCGATCCGCTGCGCGACGATGAGACTTGTCACGCCGGACGTTTCCTTCTTCAGTGCGGAACGCAGCGTCCGGTCCGTTTTATAGTCGAGCGCGGAGAACGAATCGTCAAAGATGTAGATTTCCGGCTTGCGGCAGATTGCGCGCGCAATGGAGAGCCGCTGCTTCTGACCGCCGGAGAAGTTCGCGCCGCCCTGCGCGACCGCGCCGTTATAAGTATTTTCAAGGTTTTCCACAAAGTCCTTGCTCTGCGCCGTTTTGACCGCCGCTGCGATCTGCTCTTCGTCCGCAGGGGCCTTTCCGTTGTCGCCGAATGCCACATTGGATGCGACCGTTCCGGAGAAAAGCACCGCCTTTTGAGGGACATAGCCGAGCTTATTGTAGAGCTCAGATAATTTGTAATCTTTTACGTTGACGCCGTCAACGAGCACCTCTCCCTCCGTCGCGTCGTAAAATCTTGCGACAAGGTTGACGATCGTGCTTTTTCCGCTTCCCGTGGCGCCGATGAAAGCGACGGTCTCCCCTTTGTGAGCGGTAAAGCTGATATTATGCAGCACGTATTCGTCCGCATCGGGATATTTGAAGCTGACGTTGCGGAATTCCACCTCGCCGCGAAGCCCCGTTTCGCTGCCGTCGGAGGTCCCGTCGAGGATGCTTGGCTTTGTTTCCAAAACCTCGTTAATGCGCTTAGCCGATACGGAAGCACGCGGCAGCATGACGAAGATCATGGTGAGCATCATGAACGCCATGATGACCTGCATCGCGTAGGAGGAGAACACGACCATATTGGAGAAGAGCGGGAGCTTGTCGAGCATATCTGCGGCGTCGATGAGATAGGCGCCGATCCAGTAGATGCCGAGGGTGATGCCGTTCATGACAAGACTCATCGTAGGGCTCATGACCTGCATGGCGCGCTGTGCTTTCAGGTTGGTGTCGGTGAGCTCGTCGTTTGCCTTTTCAAATTTTTCCTCTTGATATCCTTCGGCGTTGTAAGCACGCACGACGCGGATCCCCGTGAGATTTTCTCTTGTGACGCGGTTGAGATTGTCGGTCAGTCCCTGTATCCGCTTAAATTTAGGAAGGGCATATATCATGATGAACAGGATTGTCGCGATCAGAATGATGACCGCACAGGCGGTGAGCATAGACCATTGCCATGTTCCCTTGTTCTGGATCTTGATAATAGCCATGACCGCCATGATCGGCGCCTTGACGATCATTTGCAGCCCCATAGCCACGATCATTTGGATTTGTGTGATATCGTTGGTCGAGCGGGTGATCAAACTGTCCGTCGAAAAGCCTCCGATCTCCTCCATGGAAAAAGATTCGACCTTTTCAAACAGCTCGCGACGCAGCCTTTTTGAGAGGTTCGCCGCAATCTGTGCGGCGAAAAATCCGACGATGACCGATGTGACAAGGCTTCCCAGTGCACATAGAAGCATTTTGCCTCCCGCCGTAAAAATTTCCGACATTTGGCTACCTTCGGTTTTGACAAGCTCTGTGATTTCCGTCATGTATTCGGGCAGCCTGAGGTCCAGCCATACCTGTACGACGATGAACAAAACGCTTATGATGACAAAGCACCATTCCTTTGTTCTCAAATGCTTAAAAATTTTTATCATGTAATTGATTCCTTTCCGTAGTGCTCTTTTTTGGTGCATTTGGCTTTGAAGCGGCGTTTTCAACGATCCGCTTCGTGATCCGAACATATTCCACAGCGTCCTTTTCACCAAGATCTTTCAGCATTTCGCTGGCGGATTCGAGGACGTGTGTTTTGTGGGCTTCGATATGGAAGGAACCTGCGTCGGTGAGCTTCACGCAGATTTTTCGTTTGTCCTTATCGTCCGGCACGCGGGTAATAAAGCCCTTTGATGCAAGTGTGGCCAAGAGCTTTGCCGTTCGGGCGGTGCTGATGTTCAGCTCGTCGCTGATCTCTCCCGGCGAGGCGGCGCCGTGATAGGATAAAAAGACCAGCGCAGGCATTTCTCCCCGCACGAAACGGTCGGCATTTTTTTGCATCGGAGCTTTGGAGAACTTCGGCATGTTTTCCAAAAGCTCCCGTGCCAGCTCTTGATAGTCCGTCAAAATGATCCCTCCTTTGCAGACTTTATGTGCCAATTAACTAACACTGTTAGCAATTTTATAGGACGGACGCCGTCTTGTCAATAGACTTCACAAAAAGTTTTATTTTCTATTACAGTTTATACAAGATTCATGTCTGTCCTTTGTAAGATATATTTCTTTTTGTTCTGACGGGGAAGATGGTTTTATAAAAAATTTTTTATAAGTTT
>URZF01000012.1 GCA_900552255.1 uncultured Eubacteriales bacterium
GCTTGAAATCATAATTTGTGAATGTTTTTGGTTCGTTTGTGTTTTGAAACAAAATATCATAAATATAGGAAACATATTGGTCTCCAGCATGGATTCGCATCTGTTCTTTCAGCTCAATTGGGCGTATACCGCGTTCACGGGCATTCAGACGTTCTTCAAATTTGTTTTGAGGGATATCAGAAGGGGAAACAATTTGTTTTGAATCGTAAAATAATACCAAACGATCAGCATTTATCAGCAGCCAATCCAATTCATCGTGTTGACTATCTAACTGAAGACGCTGATTTCCCGTCTTAAAATGCTTTATATATTGACCAATATTTTTAGCTTGCCGTAACCGCTGCGCTTCGTCACAAATAATAATATCATAACGCTGCTTAGTAACATCAATGGGAGCTATCACATCCTTTTTTTGCAGACCACGCGTATGGACGAACACTTGTTGCATGACCTTTCGCATAGCGGGATTCGCATATACCAACCCAATTTTTAAATCTTTATATTGTGAGTGCGTCTTTAGATAATAAAATAAAGCGGCTGCAACGACCGTCTTCCCTGTTCCAGCATCTCCCTTTAACAAAATGGGTCTCGCCAAAAGACCTCGATCGTTATGGGGAAAGGTTTCTCCTGAATCAATGGCATGAATGATACTAGTTAAAGCCTCATGCTGCGTCTGTGTTATATTCATAGAATCTGGACAATATTTATACATACCCGTATTAAGAACAGAATGAAAATGCTTTTCCTTAACAAGCCCACGCTTTTCCAGCTGTATCCAAAGTTCATCAAAAGATAACTCAAACTGATTTTTTCGCTTATAGTGTGTCCATTCGCCGTTCTCTCGGTTTACAACCTCAAATTTTCCGTCCGCACGCATAAGACGGATGAGAAGATCTTCATAATGCTTTGCAGGCGTTTCCTCAAAATCCTCGCTGGTAATGATATAAACACGTTGAAATTGGAACTGATTACAGAAATCAGACGGTCTGCAATGTTCTTTGCTCCGCTGGATCACATCTTTTGTTTCGCCAATATAGACTTGATACCCATTTTCCAAAATATATAAACAATGATAATCCCAAGGCAAACACCAACTATCAAAATTTTCGTAAGCAAAAGATCGAACTTCAACTTGAATCATCGAATCATACCTCCAAAGAAAATAATTGAACGACATGTCGTTTTTGATTTATAAAAAAAATCCGACCTGTCAAAACACGTCGGATTTGGTGGGAGCGGGTGGATTCGGACCACCGAAGCAACTTGCAACAGATTTACAGTCTGCCCCCTTTGGCCACTCGGGAACGCTCCCCAATATAACGCCGCAGAAGCGGCGTGTTTGGAGCTGGTGAACGGAGTCGAACCATCAACCTGCTGATTACAAATCAGCTGCTCTGCCATTGAGCCACACCAGCGTCTTTCCGTCGTGAGGACTCATTCCTGCGACGGATAAAAGTATACCATAAACCGCGATTTTTGTCAATACCCAAATCCGATTTTTTGTACTTTTCTTTTGAAAAGCTCAGTTTGCCTTTGCATAAATCACAATATCCTGCGTGATTTTTCCATCCTGATAAGAATACGGCCGCAGACATTCCTCGTCATAATAGAAAGAATAATTCGCGCTTCCCGTGTCAAAGCCGACGAAAATCCCCGCCGGGACCGTAAAATGCCTTCCCTCTTTTTCCTCTCCGACATAGAAAATATCGACGGAAACAGAAGCTTCAAGCCCGGAAACCGAAGAGAACAAAGAATCATCCTTTTCCTGCGACCGTTCAAATGTACGTACCGCGAGTGGATAGGTATCCGTGCCATTTGACACGGAATAATCGACGGAGCGGATAAAGCCCTCCGGATCGATCGTATATTTGGAAATGACCGTGCCATCCTCATCGATGCCATAAGAAGAGAGCGCAGCCAACCGCTGCGGCGTCAAGGCGGAACGGTATTCCACGACGGTATTGCCCTCCTCCGTTTTGGAATACTGCTGATTCAGCGTGTCCGTATCAAGCGGAAAAGAGCCGGTGAGATAATCGTCGATATATTCAAGATAGGTGCTCCCAAGGAGAATGACCGCGCAAAGTCCGTCTCCGTCGTCAGCATAAACGGCTCCCTCATAAGCATAGAGACGATAGTCTCCGATGCTCTCACATATGTTGTAGCCTGCATAGATATCCGCCGCTCTCTCATAATACACCTCATAAGAAAAGTTAGGACTCCCGTCTTGATTCACATAAGTAACCGTCTCACGGTAAGCGTTCACATCCGTATTCTGAATGAAAATGTTTTTGATCTCATTCGCCGTGCGGACCTTATAAATCGACACCGAAGCGCCCCTTCCGCACGAGGCAAACAAGGTCAAGGCAAGCAGCGCCGCCGCAAGCAATGAGACTGTCCGTTTCATAAGCATTCCCTTCCGCCGTTTTTGATATCGGCATTCAAATTTCCTCCGACCGGATTCCCATATCGGCAAAAAGATTCCATGGCATCGTTTTCTCCGGCCATTCCGCAAAGACAAGCTTTTTCTTTGTCACAGGATGGCGGAATGTCAGCCGGTAGGACCAAAGCGCAAGTCCGCAGCGATCGTGCGCGCCGTATTTCCCGTCTCCCGCGACCGGCATCCCGCGTGACGAAAGCTGCGCACGGATCTGATGGGTCCGCCCCGTATGCAGCCGGATCAGCAGCAGAGAAAACCGCTCCTCCGCTGTCACCGTGTCGATAAGACGATAGGAAAGCGAGGCCTCTTTGGCCTTTTCATGCGGTACGCTCACCGCCTCCGTCCTGTTTTTCACCGGATCGTGCAGCAGAAAATCACGATAATCCCCCGTCTGATTTTCCGGCACGCCGTGGACGACCGCCAAATATTCCTTGACCGCGTCTCCCTCGCTCATGCCGGCGCACAGCTTTGCCGCCGCACGTCTGCCGCAGGCAAATACCATGACGCCGCCGACCGCCCGATCAAGCCGATGCACGGGAAAAACGGGACGGCCAAGCTGTTCCGACAAAAGCGCCGGCATCGCGGCATCTCCCGTATGATCGGATTGAGACGGAACGCCCTGCGGCTTTACCGCAACCGCGATTTCCGTATCGGAATATAAAATTTTGATTGAACCTGTCATTTTACATCAATCAACAGTTTCCCGTCGGCGGCATCAATCGAAATCTCCGTAATATGCCTTTCGTAACCGGAAATGATCTTCTCCGCCGCCACATCCTCGATTTCACGGCTGATAAAGCGCCGCATGTTTCTCGCGCCGTATTTGACCGAATACGACCGGTCGGCAATATATCTCGGCACGGCGTCCGTATAACGCAGAACGATCCCCTTTTCCCACAAGGCTCTTGACAGATCGCCAAGCATGATCTTCGCAATCTCGGCAAAATCGCCCTTGTCCAGCGAGCGGAACGTGATGATCTCATCCACACGGTTGAGGAACTCCGGCCGCAGGAACTCGGAAAGCGCCTTTTCGGTGCGGTTTTCCGCAAGCTTTCCGGAATCGCTTCCGAAGCCGGGAACATTCGCGCCGCCGGACGAGCCGGCATTCGTCGTCATGACGATGATGCAGTTGTCGAATTTCACCTCTTTGCCGTGAGAATCGGTGATTCTCCCGTCGTCAAGGATTTGCAGCAGAATATTCATCACGTCCGGATGCGCCTTTTCGATTTCATCGAAAAGGACGACGGAATACGGATGACGGCGGATCTTCTCCGTCAGCTGGCCCGCGTCGTCATAGCCGACGTAGCCGGGAGGCGAACCGACCATTCTCGAAACGGAATGCTTCTCCATAAATTCCGACATATCAAGTCTTATCAGTGCATCCGGCGTATTGAAAAGATCCTCTGCCAGCACCTTGACAAGCTCCGTTTTTCCGACGCCCGTCGGTCCCGCAAAAATAAACGAAGCGGGCTTTCTCTTATAGGTCACGCCGGCGCGGCTGCGCTTGATGGCGCGGCATACCGCATCGACCGCCGCATCCTGCCCGACGATCCGTTTCTTGAGACGCTCGGAAAGGCCGCCCAGCCTTTCAAATTCATTTGCCGTGATCGAACCCGCCGGAATCCCCGTCCAGATCTCGATCACATGAGCAAGGTCTTCCAATGAAAGCTCAACGGTCGCCATCTGCTCGCGCAGCTTTGCATATTCCTCTTCATTTTTCAGCTGGCTCGCTTTGATCGACGCGATCTTCTCATACCGCTCGGAGATCGCCGCCTCATCATTTTCGGGAGGCGGTGTCGCCTGCTCAAGCTCCGATGCGGCGGCGGACAGCTTTTTCAGCTCCGCTTCCACCGCGGCAACACGGTCGAGAACGGGAGAATTCATCGCCACATAAGCCGCCGCCTCGTCGACAAGATCGATCGCCTTATCCGGCAGGAACCGATCGGTGATATACCGTTCGGAAAGCTCCGCCGCACGGCCGAGGATATCGTCCGAAATATGGATTTTATGATAGGTTTCATAGTATTTTTTGATCCCGGACAGGATTTTTTTCGTCTCCTCGACCGACGGCTCCTCAACCATGACGGGCTGGAAGCGGCGTTCCAGTGCGGAATCCTTTTCGATGTATTTCCGATATTCTGCGAGCGTCGTCGCGCCGATCAGCTGAATCTCCCCGCGGGAAAGCGCTGGCTTCAGAATATTCGCCGCGTTCATGCTGCCCTCTGAATCGCCGACGCCCACGATGCTGTGGACCTCGTCGATCACAAGGATGATATTGCCGAGCGCCTTGACCTCGTCGATGAGCCCTTTCATGCGGCTCTCGAACTGTCCGCGGAACTGTGTGCCGGCCACAAGCGCCGTCAAATCGACGAGATGCACCTCCTTGTCACGGAGCTTATACGGCACGCTGCCCGCCGCGATGCGCTGTGCGAGCGCCTCGGCGATCGCCGTTTTTCCGACGCCCGGCTCGCCGATGAGGCACGGATTGTTTTTCTGACGCCGCGTCAGAATCTGCATGACGCGCGCGGTTTCCCTTTCCCTGCCAATGACGGCGTCAAGCTTTCCCTCGCGCGCCGCCGCAGTCAGATCACGGCAGTAATTGCCGAGGAATTTCCGGTTTTTCTCCTCCTTTTTGGAGGCTTTGTCGTTCTTTTTTTGATTTTTTTCCCGTTCATCGCGGCTTTTCTCCATGCCCGGCATAGGTCCGATCGGGAGATTGCCGAAAATCTTGGAAAAGTCGAGCGCCGGCGTGCGGCTTTCATGCTCATCCTCGGAATCCTCGCCTCCCGTCTCGCCGGAAGCGATCAGCCCCTCGAGATCGTTTTCCATATTTTCAAGATCGTCATCCGAAATCCCCATATTGGAAAGAATGGTATCCACCTGCGGGATTCCAAGCTCCTTGGCGCATTTCAGGCAAAGTCCCTCGTTCTTGGTTTCGTTATTCTCGATCTTCGTAATAAACAGAACCGCCATTCTCTTATGGCATCTTGAACACATCTGCATAATTTATCCCTTTCAAGACTTTAATTGGAAATCAAGTTGATCAGCATGAACAAATAGGTGATCGGGTTGATTTTCGTACACAAATTTACGATAAAGGAATCCGCGATCTCAGATACGAAAACGGTCGGCCATTTGTCGTTCAGGAGCGGAAGCGCAAAATTCACAAAGATATTGGAAACGATCCACGTCCAAAACAGTCCGGTGAAAAGTCCGATTATACAGCCGAGCAAGCCGTTCGCCTGTCTTATCACCGGCGTTTTGCTCACGACCATATCGAGAATCCAAAGCAAAAGCTTTAAGACAAGCACCATCACAATGAATATCACGATAAACCCGACAACGCAGGCGATCAGCTCGGCGATATAATTGTTGAGGATCGCCTTGACCGTCTCGGAGGTCTCGTCTATATTGGAAAACGACGCTTTTCCCGAAATATATCGGACAATCTCGCTCATCTTATCGAGGAAAGTCGCGTTTGCAGGCAGCTCCGGCATTTCCACATCCGTGATCATCTTCTGCAAAAACGGCAGCTTGATGACGGACTTTGCGACCACCCGATACAGCGTATTGGCCACGGCAAAGGAAAGGATATAAGTGACAAAGCCCCGAAGCGCACGGATAAAGCCCTTTTTCCATCCGATCACCGCGCAAACCGCCAAAATGATTATTAAAATAATATCAAAAAGTACGGACAATTTCAACCCCCACTTTCATTTTTTCAAGGCATGATAAGCTCCGGCCTTGAAGCATAGCATACAAGAACGCTCCCATCCGCAAGAACGAACAAATCGAGCGCACCGGAGTCAAGCCTTAGGCTTTGGATATTCTTCGTATCCGTATGATAAACATACAGCATCGAATCGGACAGAAAATAAAGCGTTCCGTCACGGAAATCGATGTCAAGAATTTTGCCGTCGAGCGCCGCCTCGTCTAAAACGGAGCCGCGGCTCGAATAGACGACCGCCCGGTACGGCGACGTCAGAACAGCGACGGAATTTCCGTCGCTGCAAAATTGCAGCGAAGCGGAGGAAATAGCCGTCTGTACCGCTTTTTCCCCGTCGGAGCGGTAAAAATTGAGCGTTCCGTCCGTTACCGCAAAGAAGCCTCCGTCCGAAAAAAATTCCACGCCTATCGGTTTTACGCCGTCAAATTTCTCATAAGCCACCGTTTTGTCCGTTTTTACATTTTTGACGACAAGCTCCGAATAATAGGAGCCGGAAGCGCCGCAAAGCATCATCACGGCAATTTTTCCGCCGTCGGAAGAGATCGATATGTCAAACACCGTCCCGTTTTGAAAATTCCATGTGTATATGAGGCGGAAAGAGGCGTCATATACGTATACGGCAGATGACGTCCCCTGTGCAACCGCTACGGCGAACGCGCCGTTTTTTCCGACCGCCGCAAGAGAAACCGGATATTCATAGGTCTCCGTATGGATTTTGTCGAAAGAATTATAAAGAGACACCGAGGCCGAGCCCGGGGCATAAACCGCCATATACTTTCCGGAGGCATCGACAGCGACGGCATTTCCGCTAAGCTCGCAGCGGAACAAAAGCTCTCCCGACGGATGATACAGCTCGACACCGCCTGCTCCGATCACCGCAAGATTGTCGCGGTACATCGCAAACTTCACGCCGCCCGCCATATAAGAGATATCGGAATACGGCGCTGCGTCCGCGGATGAAAGACAAAGATCAAAATTTTTGACAAGATAGCGAAAACGACTGAGTCCGAGCTCACGGCGTCCGACCAGACAAAAGACCAACAGAAACATGACGGAAATGACGAGAAGAATAAAACCGGCAATACTATATTTATCTGCCAATTTCTTATAATAAATACCGTTTTCTGTCAAATTTTCCGAATCAGCCGCCCGTTTTTCTTCCTTGACCACGCCGCTCACCTGATATTTTCCTCCTCTGTTATCGGATCAACGTCTTAAAAACACCCTATGCAGATAAAGTCCCTCCGGCGGCGCCGTGCGTCCGGCGCTTTCCCTTTTGCCGCCGGCGATGACCGAGCGCAAATCCGCCGCAGAAAGCCGCCCCTCCGAAACCTCAAGCAGTGTTCCGACGATGATCCTTACCATATTATATAAAAAACCGTCCGCCGAGACAAACATCCTTACAAAATCCCCCTCGCGTTCGGCACGGATATCCGTAATCGTTCTCGTCGTCTCCGCGATCTCGCTCCCGCTCGCCATAAACGCGCGGAAATCATGCGTGCCGAGAAAATGAGGGAGCGCCGCCGAAATTTTCTCCATATCGAGCTCCCTCGGATAAAAGAGAGCGCGGTCCGTATAAAACGGATTGCGGTGCTCGCCGTTCCAAATAAGATACAGATACTCTTTTCCGACGACATGGCGCCGAATCGAAAAATCGTCCGGCACGGTTTCGCTGCGAAACACCGAGATGTCCTGCGGAAGATAGGTATTCATCGCGCGCGGCACCGCTTCCTCGGGGATAACCGATGTGCCGTGCTCCTCGAGCACGGCGGCATATTCCAGCGCGTGTACGCCGCTGTCCGTCCGGCTGCAGCCCGTAATCCCGCACGCGGTGCAAAAAAGCCTTGTCGCGGCCTTTTGCAGCTCGGCCTGCACGGTATTGCCGTTCGGCTGCACCTGAAAGCCGCAGTAATTCGTTCCGAGATAGGAAAGATGCAGAAGATGCTTCATCACATACCTCCGGTTTTCCACAAAAATTATATCGTATACACGGGAAAATACAGATTCAGAAGGATGATCCCCGCAATCACGGCGCATACAAGCATGGTAAAGAGAAGATCGCGCGCGTGCAGATGGAGCACGGTCATGCGCGTCCGACCGTCACCGCCGCGGTAACAGCGGCATTCCATCGCAGTCGCCAGCTCTTCGGCGCGCCGGAAGGAAGAAATAAAAAGCGGGATCAGAACCGGCACCAAGGCTTTTGCCCTTGCAATGAGGTTGCCGGATTCAAAATCTGCGCCTCTCGCCTTCTGCGCGCTCATAATCTTATCCGTTTCCTCGATGAGCGTCGGAATAAAGCGCAGCGCAATGGTCATCATCATCGCAAATTCATGCACCGGAACCTTGATGATGCGAAGCGGAGAGAGAAGCCGCTCGATCGCGTCCGTCAGCGCGATCGGAGAGGTCGTATAGGTCAAAAGCACGCTCGTTCCGATCATCAGAAACACGATCCTCAGCGCCATCGCGGCAGCTCGGATCACCCCCTCGCGGTATATCGTGATCTTCCAAACCGTGAAAAGCGGCGTTTCGCCTCCGTTCCAAAAAATATTGATGAGAGCCGTAAAGATCAGAACAATCAGAATCGGCTTTAAGCTTTTCAGAATCGTTTTTACCGGAATTCCGGAGACGATCACGAGAAAGACGGTAAAGAGAAAAACCAGTGCATAAGCGGTAACGCCCTTTGCCAAGAAAATCAAAACAATATATAAAATCGAGAGAATGAGCTTAACCCGCGGATCGAGTCTATGCAATATGGATTTTCCCGGGAAAAACTGTCCCAGTGTAATGTCCTTTAGCACCCCACCTCACCTCCGATCAGACGCTCGATCTGAGCTTTGGCCTGCGGGACAGTATACACATCGGTCCGCACGTCATAACCGCGGCGGCGCAGCTCGATCATGAGCTTTGTGACCTGCGGGACGGAAAGTCCCACGCTCTCAAGCGTTTCCGCCTTGCCGAACACCTCGGCCGGCGTCCCGTAAAGAAACGGCTCCGCCTCTTTCATCACAAGGATTTTATCGCAATAGGCCGCCATGTCCTCCATGCTGTGGCTGATCATGATAACGGTGGAATCTGTCTTTTTCCGATATTCGACGATTCTTGAAATGATCTCATCCCGGCCGCGCGGGTCAAGCCCCGCCGCCGGTTCGTCGAGAATCAAAATCTTCGGTCGCATTGCCATGACGCCGGCAATCGCCACACGTCTCTTCTGTCCGCCGGACAGATCAAACGGGGATTTTTCAAAAAAATCCGGCGAAAGACCGACAAGCTCCGCCGCAGAACGGACGCGCGCATCGATTTCCGATTCGTCAAGCCCCATGTTCTTCGGTCCGAAGGCAATGTCTTTATAAACGGTCTCCTCGAAAAGCTGATATTCCGGATATTGAAACACCAGCCCGACCGTAAACCGAACTTCCTTTATTTTTTTCGGCTCCGCCCAAATATTTCTGCCCTCAATCTCGACCGTCCCCTCCGACGGCTTCAAAAGCCCGTTGAGAAGCTGCGAAACCGTCGATTTTCCGGAACCGGTGTGTCCGATGATTCCCGTTATGATTTTTTCCTCAAATGCTATATCGATATGATTGACAGCGACCTTCCGAAACGGCGTGTTTTCGCTGTAAATATACGATACGCCGCGTAACTCTGCTGCGTTCATGAATGATCCTTTTTACCCGTTCTTTGTAAGATATAAGCCTCCACCGCGTCGGCGCCCTCCGTAAAGGTGAGAACGTCCGTCGGGACATCAAAGCCGTCGTTTTTCACCGCCAGCATCAGCTCCGTCACCTGCGGAACGTCGAGTCCCGCCGACTTGACCGCCTCCACCTCCGAGAAAACCTCGCGCGGAGTGCCGTCGAGCCTGATTTTTCCGTCGTCGATCACGATGACGCGGTCGGCGCGGATCGCCTCCTCCATATAATGCGTGATATGGATAACGGTCGTGCCGAAGTCATGGTTCAGTCTTTCAATCGTAGAAAGCACATCCGCGCGGCCGCGCGGATCGAGCATCGCCGTCGCCTCGTCGAATATAATAACGTCCGGACGGAGCGCGATGATGCCGGCGATCGCCACACGCTGCTTCTGCCCGCCGGAGAGCTGATGCGGCGAGTGTCTGGCGAAAGCGCTCATGCCGACGATCTCCAAGGCGTCGTCCACCCGCTTCCGAATCTCCGCGGGCGGGATGCCGAGATTTTCCGGTCCGAACGCGATATCCTCCTCGACGATGGTCGCGACGAGCTGATTGTCGGGATTCTGAAACACCATCCCGATCCGCTGGCGAAGCGCGTAAAGCTCATCCTCGGACATTTCCTTCTCATCGACCTTTTTCCCAAACAGATACAGGCTTCCGGCGGTCGGCGTCAGAATCAGGTTGATGAGCTTTGCCAGCGTGCTTTTTCCGGAGCCGTTATGCCCGAGCACCGCGACAAAGCTTCCCTTTTCAATTTCAAGATTTAAATTTTCGATAACAGGGATCTTTTCTTCTTCGCTTTCATAGGAAAAGGAAAGATTCTCCGCTCTTATGATCGTTTCTCCCATTGACCTTGCTCCCATCCGCGGATTTCACCGAGTTTTTGTCCATCTTGCCGAAGCGCCGCACGGCAGAATCCCGCCGGTCTGCGTGACCGGAAGCCCGATTTCACCGGCCGTCACCGTGCCGCCCCGCTTTTTTTCCAGCTTCAGCTTCAGAATATATCCCATCGTAGACGGAGACAGCCCCGCCGTATAGGAATTCAAAAGGAAAAAAAGCGGATCGTCGGAAAGCACGCTCACCGCAAGCGCGGCAAACTCTCCGATACATTCCTCCAGCTTCCACACCTCGCCGGACGGCCCGCGCCCATAAGACGGCGGGTCCATAATCACGGCGTCATACCGGATCCCCTTTCTGACCGCATACTGCAAAAACCGGGTGCAGTCGTCGACGAAATATCGGATATTCGCCCCCGCAAGACCCGAAAGCGCCGCGTTTTCCTTGGCTTGGGCGACCATATTCTTCGCCGCGTCCACATGGAAGACCTCCGCGCCCGCCGCAGCCGCGGCAAGCGTCGCGCCGCCGGTATAAGCGAAAAGATTCAAAACCCTGACGGGGCGTCCGGCACTCCGGATCAGCTCCGAAAACCAGTCCCAGTTGACCGCCTGCTCCGGAAAAAGCCCCGTATGCTTAAAGCCCATCGGCCGAATCTTAAAGCGCAGGCTTCCGTAGGAAACCGTCCAGCTTCCGGGAACATCGAGCTTCGTCCAGCGTCCGCCGCCGCCCTCGCGGGTATAGACCGCGTCCGCTTTTTTCCAAAGCGGACTGCTCTTCTCATTCTTCCATATCACCTGCGGGTCGGGACGCCGCAGAACATATCCGTTCCACCTTTCGAGCCGCTCCCCGTCCGAAGCGTCGCAAAGCTCGTAATCCCGCCATTTGTCAGCTATCCACATATCATTTTCCTTTTGACAGTACCGATATTTTCAGAGGCAAGCTATTCCCCGGCAAAAGACGCGCCTCCCGCCGGAACCTCCGCAAACGGGATGCCGAGATGCTCGTAGGCAAGCCTTGTCACACAGCGTCCGCGCTGCGTGCGGCTGAGAAAGCCGATCTGAATGAGATACGGCTCGTAAACGTCCTCGATAGTCACCGCTTCCTCGCCGATGGTCACGGCAAGCGTGTCGATGCCGACGGGGCCTCCGCCGTAAAAGCGGATGATCGATTCGAGCATGCGGCGGTCGACGTTGTCAAGGCCGAGCTTATCGATCTCGAGCATGCCGAGCGCCTTATCCGCCGCTTCGGCTGTGATGCGCCCGTCGCCCTTCACCTGCGCGAAATCCCTGACGCGCTTGAGCAGCCGGTTGGCAATCCTCGGCGTGCCGCGCGAGCGTTTGGCAATCTCCGCGGCGCCGTCGTCGCTGATATCGATATTCAGGATTCCGGCGCTCCGGCGGATAATACGGACAAGCTCCGCCGGCGTATAAAGCTCCAAGCGAAGCAGAACGCCGAAGCGGTCGCGAAGCGGCGTCGTAAGCTGTCCGGCTCTTGTCGTCGCGCCGATCAGCGTGAATTTTTCGAGAGGCAGACGGATGCTTCGCGCCGCCGGTCCCTTGCCGATGATGATATCGAGCGAATAATCCTCCATCGCAGGATACAAAATCTCCTCGATATTGCGGGAAAGGCGGTGGATTTCATCGATGAAAAGCACGTCGTTCTTTGCAAGATTCGTCAGCAGCGCCGCAAGGTCCCCCTGCTTCTCGATGGCAGGGCCGGAGGTAACGCGGATATTGACGCCGAGCTCATTGGCGATGATGGCGGACAGCGTCGTCTTTCCCAGTCCGGGAGGGCCGTACAGGAGGACATGGTCGAGCGCTTCCCCTCTCATCTTCGCGGCCTCGATATAGATTTTCAGACTTTCCTTCGCCTTTTCCTGTCCGACATATTCCTCGAGCGTCTGCGGACGCAGGCCGAAATCGAGCTCGCTGTCCTCGTCGTGCGCCGCCGCATCGACGATTCTGTCGTCCTCCACATAGTCGTCCGTATAGCGGGACTCAAATTTGTTGATCATATCCTGCCGTATCCTTTCCGATGCCATCCGTTATCCTTGTCATTTGTTTCGCCCGTCATAATCGTTCAGAGCCGCGTCCCCATTTTGCGCAGCGCTGCCGTGATCATATCCTCAAGCGGCAGGAGCGGCGCGATGCCCTTTAATGCCGCCTGCGCTTCCTGCCTCGTATAGCCGAGAACCATCAAAGCCGTAATCGCCTCGTCGACATTTCCGATCACCGTTTCCTCCTCATCGGAGGCCGACGGCTCCGCCGCAGCGATCTCGGAGGAAAACTCCTTTGCCACCTTATCTTTGAGCTCCAGCACAACGCGCGCCGCCATTTTGCCGCCGACGCCCTGCGCCTTGGAGATCGCCTTTGCGTCTCCGGTGGATACCGCAAGCGCGAATTTCTCCGGCGTCAGAACGGACAGCACCGCCATCGCCGCCTTGGGACCGATGCCGGAAACCGTGATGAGAAGCTTGAAAGCCGAGAGCTCCTCCAGCGTATAGAAGCCGAGCAGCTCGACCGCTTCCTCCCTGATGTAAAAATAAGTATAAAGGCATACCGTTTCTCCGAGCCTCGATAGGCGGGAAAGCGTGTTTTTGCTGATCGTCAGCTTATATCCGACGCCGCCGCAGTCAATAACGGCCGCAGCCGGTTCCGTCAGAACAAGCTCGCCCTTTATATAATAGAACATCTGTCATCCTCTTTTCACTCAAAGCAGTTTCTGTTTTTTCTGATTGTAATATCCCTGAATCTTGGAGCCGCCGCAGTGCGCATGGCAGATGGCGAGCGCAAGCGCGTCCGCGGTATCGTCGAGCTTCGGCGCATGCTCCAGCTTCAGAATCATTTTCACAAGCGCGATCACCTGTGACTTTTCCGCTCGTCCGTAGCCGACCACGGACTGCTTTACTTGGAGCGGCGTATATTCGCTGATTTTCACGTTCCGCTTCATGGCGGCAAGGAGAATCACGCCCCTTGCCTCGGCGACCGCGATCGCGGTTTTCTGATTGGTATTGAAAAAAAGCTCCTCGATCGCCATTTCATCGGGACGATACATGTCGATCAGCTCGCACATATCGTCGTATACCATCTCCAGCCGGCGTTCCACATCGATGCCAGCCGGCGTCTGAATGGAGCCCATCGCAAGGGTTTTGAATACGGAATTCCGATATTCGATGACGCCGTAGCCCACAATGGCGATTCCCGGGTCGATTCCCAATATGATCATGGTTCCGCCCTCTCTGTTCTGTCATAGATGCCGACGGCGGCCGTCTGCGGATATTCCAGCGCAAGATATGTGAAAAATCCGCCCGCATCGGCATTTTTGAGACCGAAAATCATATCGAAAGCATTCGTGCGGCCGGAAAACATCAGCGGGAGCGCCTCCGCGGATTCCATCGTCGCCCCGAAATATGCGGCGGCATCGGCGATATCCGCGATATCGGTCTGCCGGTCAAGCGTGATTTTGCATTCATAGAGCGGAACTCCCCCGGTCTCAATATACAGTCTGTCCCGATATACGAGCGCGAACGTTGTGGAATTTTCTCCGTCGTCCGAATCGACATCGCAGGACAGCACGATATTCAGGTCATATTTTTCCATCTGTCGATAAAAGCTGTTCAGCCTTCCGTCCGACGTGCTGGCAGTCGGAATGATCGCATAGGTGGTCTCTCCCGTATAGACGGATTCGCAGGCGCTTTGAAAGTTGTCCTCATATACGGCGGAAACGCCGCCCAAACACTTTGCAAATCGTTCAAATGCGCGCGAGGCCTGCCTGTTCCGTAGGAAAGCGACCCGCCTGTCCCGTCCGGAGGGGATCTCGGCAAGCTCGCCTACAATCAGCGGGACCATCGTTTTCAAGTCGTGAATATCGCTTTGCTCGGCAAGGCACTTGGAAAGATAAAAGCGGTCATATCTGCCGAGCTGCCGCAGAAAAAAGGATTTTTCGGCATGATTGGAGCTGATTCCCGAACTGCTGGACATGGTGGACGAGAAGAAAATCGCCTTCAATCCGGCCTATGAGCTGTCCTTCCTCAAAAAAGAGGAACAGGTGGATTTGCTGGACGCGATGGACAGCGAACAGGCCACGCCATCACTTTCCCAGGCCCAGCGGCTGAAAAAGTACAGCCAGGAGGGGCACCTGACCCTCGACATGATGCGGGTCATCATGGGGGAAGAAAAGAAAAGCGACCTGGACAAGATCACCTTCACCAGCGACACCCTGCGCAAATATTTTCCCCGGAGCTATACGCCCCAGCGGATGCAGGAGACCATTATCAAACTGCTGGAACAGTGGCAGCGCAAGCGCCAGCAACAGCACGACCGCTGAGAAAGGAGAGCCTATGAGGGATATTTCAGCCCGCGAGCTGAAAGGACATAACATTTTGGCTGTGGAACGGTTTCAGGACAGCACCCGCTGGATGGTGGAGTTTGCGGTCCGCAAGCCCCGCACCCCCTACGGCAGCCCCGGCGACGAGGTGCGCCTGTTTCTCACCGAGGACGGCTATCAGGCCGCCTTACTCAGCCAGCAGCGCCGGGACATCAAAATCAAGCGCCATGCCCACGTTGTCGAGGGGCACATCATCGACTTCAAGCCGAAGAAAAAGCGCCGCCACCCGTAACCCCACCGCTTGCCAAGAAAGGAATGAACTATGTGTACCGTTAGAGACATTGAAGAAGCCATCCGCGAACACTGCCAATCCCAGCATGACATGGAAAGCACCGAGATCGACCAGGTGATGCAGCGCCTGCCCTTCGGCACCGCGCAGGACGTTTTTACCCGGCCCCCTGTGCCGAAGCCGCCGTATTCCTGGCGCAGCCGGAACTACCGCACCTGACCGCCGCAGTCTCTTTGAAGATTGCGGCTTTTTTCATGCCATAAATGCCGAGAGGAGTGATGAAATGGCCGTTTTTCGTATTGAACGGACCCGTGATTATACCGTTATGAGCAACCACCACCTGCGCGACAAGGCGCTGTCGCTGAAATCCAAGGGGCTTTTGTCCATGATGCTGTCCTTGCCGGAGGACTGGAACTACACCACCCGCGGCCTCGCCAAAATCTGCAAGGAGGGCGTGGACGCCATCGGCGGGGCGCTGCGGGAGCTGGAGAGCGCCGGGTACATCGTCCGCCACCAGATGCGGGACCGGCAGGGCCGCATCAGCGACACCGAGTACGTCATCTACGAGCAGCCCCAGCCCAAAGCGCCGGATACGCCCCAGCCGGATACTGCTTTACCAGATACGGAAAACCCGTATCTGGATGGCCCGGATACGGAAAAGCCCGCAGAATTAAATATAGAGAAATCAAAGACCCAAAAACAAACAACGGATGTACCAAGTACCGATTCCATTCCCTTCCGGGAGAAAGCGGCGGCCAGGCCGCCGGAACGGAAAGGACGGGATGCGATGTCGGTGGAAGAAATGCAGGAGTATCGGGAATTGGTGTTGGAGAACATCGAGTACAACCACCTGTGCCGGGAGTTTACCACCTACCGCGAGGATTTGGACGAGATCGTGGAGTTGATCGTGGAGACGGTCTGCGCCAGACGCAAGACCACCCGCATTGCCGGGGCGGACTTTCCCCATGAGGTCGTGCGGTCGCGGTTCTTGAAGCTGGACAGCTCCCACATCGAGTTCGTCATGGAGTGCCTGCACAACAACACCACCGAAATCCGCAACATGAAGCAGTACCTGCTGACCGTGCTGTTCAACGCGCCTACCACCATGAACAACCACTACACGGCCCAGGTCAACCACGATATGCACGCAGGCGGCTGGTAATGGCCGCCTTTTCTGCTGCACCGCCCAAGGAGGCACGATATGAACCAGATGGAAATTTTCAAAAACCCGGAGTTTGGAAGCATCCGCATAGTCGTAGATGGTGAGAAGTATTTCTTCTGCGGAATGGATGTTGCCAGAGCTTTGGGATACAAAGACACCGTAAACGCACTCAAGGCTCACTGCAAGGAGGATGGGGTGGCGTTTTACCACCTCACCGATAGCCTGGGGCGTGAGCAAAAAGCGAAGTTCATCAGTGAAGGCAATCTTTACCGCCTCATCGTCCACAGCAAGCTGCCCTCGGCGGAGCGGTTTGAACGCTGGGTGTTCGATGAAGTCCTGCCCAGCATCCGCCAGCATGGGGCCTACCTCACCAGGGAGAAGCTGTGGGAGGTCGCCACCTCGCCGGAAGCCCTGTTGAAGCTCTGCTCCGACCTGCTGGCCGAGCGCGAGAAGAACGCGGCGCTGCAAGCGGACAACGCCCGGCTGCAAGGCAAGGCCGTCTACTACGACCTGTTCATCGACCTGCGGCACAGCACCAACCTGCGCACCACCGCCAAGGAGCTGGAGGTGCCGGAACGGCGGTTCGTCCGCTTTCTGCTGGAACGCCGGTACGTCTACCGCGCTCCCTCCGGCTGCGTGATGCCCTACGCCAAGAGCGCCAACGATGGGCTGTTCTGCGTGAAAGACTTCTGCCGCAACGGCCACACCGGCTCCTACACGCTGGTGACGCCCAAGGGCAAGCTGCACTTTGCAGAACTGCGGTCGCTGATTCTGGTGACGGTATGACAGGCCGGTATCTGCTGCGGCGGCTGGTTGTCCCGCCCTAGTATCAAGCGCCACCCTGTAAAACCTGTGGAAAGGAGGCGATGACCTATGCAGGAGGAAGTGGAAAACAGAACTTTGACGCTGGTAGTCAGCGGCACAAAGCTCACAGGGCGGCTGTTTAAGGCCGCTATTGCCAAGTACATGGCTTACCGCAAGGAAAAGAAGCTGCAAAAGCAAAGAAGCCGGGACGCTCCCGTGATACCGCACGGCAAGCAAACTGTGAAGCAGCTGATCGGTCAGAACCAGGGCGTATCAAACATCGAGATCACCGACCCCTCTATCCGTGAGTTTGAGAAAATTGCCCGGAAGTACGGTGTGGATTATGCCGTTAAAAAAGACCGCAGCAGCTCTCCGCCCAAGTACCTGATTTTCTTCAAAGGGCGGGATGCGGATGCTCTGACCGCTGCCTTTACCGAATACACCAGCAAAAAGGTGAAAAAGGCACAGAAAACGGAACGCCCGTCTGTATTGGCGAAACTGAGCAAGTTCAAGGAACTGCTTCAGAATACGGTTATGGACCGACACAAGCGGAAGGAGCTGGAACGATGAAAAAGCAGTTGGACATCAAAAAGCTCGTTCTGCTGAACCTGCCCTATCTCCTTATGGGGTTGTTCGCTACCAATTTGGGAGAAGGCTGGCGTATGGCCACAGGTGCGGACGCTTCTGCAAAAATGCTCTCGTTTTTCAGCACGCTGCCGACTTGAAGATGCCGGAGCCGACGAACACACCTTCCGCACCAAGCTCCATCATGAGGGCTGCGTCG